>JAEZPG010000038.1 GCA_023413555.1 Bacillota bacterium
GCTCCTGAAATAATTCCTCAAAGATAGCATCCGTGCTTCCATAATGTCGATATAAGCCCCCTCTGCTAAGACCTGTGCTATCACAGATATCTTTCATCGTTACTGCATGAAAGCCGTATTCTGCAAAAAGAACCCTTGCACTCTCCACGATATTTTTCTTTGTACGTTCGCCTTTTGTAACCATATTATTTCCTCTCATTTCAAAAGAGACATGTGTGTCTTTTTCTCATTATGTGACACACATGTCTCTTTGTCAATATATTATTTAAAAATAATGGCCTGGCGGCTGCCATAACCTAGCTCCTTAAATTCCGAATTCAGAAAATCCATCCTTTCTGGTCTCACTTTAAGTAAATACATAGGATGAGGTAGTTTCTTTAGCGCTTCAAGTGGAATACTCTTAAAAGCAGCCACCCTATTATACTCATTAGAAAAGGGTTCAATGATGTTTACCTTTCCACTAACCTGCATTCCCTTTACCTTACCAAAGCCCTCATACTTGTTGTAAATAGCCAGACACACATTGTCATTATGTTCTAATCCTACAAACTTCTGACCACCCTCTGAGAACAGATAAAAGGAGCCTTCCAAATAAGAATACTCAATAGGAGTACAACGGACAAAGGTTCCGAACCCAGTGGCTAAGGCACAGGTATTGTCTTCCTTAATGTAGGTTTCCATTGCCTCAAGAATCTCCTGACGTGGCATCTTAACTGTATCCATATCTTTGTTGTTCCAATAGTTAGCAGCCTCTTGATATTCCATATGATTCATACAAACCTCTCCCTCTAATATGGCCTATTATACTAAATCACTTTCCACGGCACCTAATTCTTACGATTCAGATGATATAGTGGTACTAACGGAATCAAAATAGGGGTATGATTCGCATAGGTATTGTATTCCTCATGGTCCCTATACCTCTTCATCTGACGTTTTTCCAGACGTTTCGCTCCATCAAACATCACATATACAATGCATACATAAGCGATAATGGCAAGTGCCCACTGGCCGGTACTCCTAAGTACCCCCCAGCCTGACAAAAAGATTCCTGTCCAGAACAGAATCTCTCCCAGATAATTTGGACAACGGACAATTCTGTACAGTCCTTTCATTGCCACCATATCCGGTCTTTCCTTCTTCTGTCTGGTCTTTTGCATATCTGCTGTACTCTCTAAAATCAAGGCAGCAATACAGATCACAATACCAGCCCAGCCAAAGCCATCAGAAACTCCTCCATTATAGTATCTGTAAAACACCCCTGAGGTCTGCCCTACATAGAGAACTGCTACGCTTATCCAAATGGCCACTTTCACCAACAACGGCATCTTTGACTCAGGAGCGACAACATCATTTAATACCTTCTGATAGGCCTTATTCTTAAATTCTCTGGCAAGAAGAAATCCAGACAGCCTTACTCCGTAGATAAGTAGTAATGTGCAGAGCAGATACAGTTCTAAATTCATATTACCCCCATCTAGAATACCCAAAATTGCAATTGCAATTCCGATTCCACCTACTGCAAAACCATAACCAATAGATAGGAAATACACGAATTTATAAAATCCAATTCCACAAAGCACCCCACTAACAATCAGTAACAATGCAAGATAACTCCATCCCATTACTTGGTTCCCTCCTTAGAAAAGTTGTCCTTTATGTATTGTTTAAAGCTACGCTCTCCGTATTGTACAGAGCCTACCATTTCCTCTGTTAATGTCCATTTTGAGAACTTTATCAGACCTTCCTTCCCATTTTTTCTCAAGTGATTTATCCAGATAAGAATGGTAAATAGGATTGCCGGAACACGCTTAATAACAGGTGGTTTTCCTGCTGCCTCAAAACATAGATTTGCAATCTCCTCATAAGAATAGGTTTCTTTCCCTCCTATGTCATAGGTCTGATTACGATCTAACATATGCTCTACTATGTACTTAGCCAAGTCTTCTGTTGCAATGACATTGGCGTGCACCGGTTTCTTTCCCAACAGACTGACTGAGCCCTTCTCAATCATTGGACGAAATACCTTTACAATATCGTAAAAGTAGCCAGTTGGACGGACAATCATGTACTGAATACCACTTTCCTTTAACTTCTCCTCAAATTTGTATTTGGCAAAAAGCATAGGTACATCGGGTGCCTTGTCAGCCTTTAGTACGGAAACATAGGCAAAGTGTTTAACTCCTGCCCTCATTGCTTCTCTCAGCAGATTTAGATTCCCCTGATAATCAATCTGTTCATTAGTTACCGTAGCACTTCCCTTCGTCAGTCCCACTGTAGAAATGACCACCTCCGCTCCCTCACACAATCCTTCCAGGGTAGTTGATTCTGTCACATCAATCTTTTTATAGATGTAGCTGCTACCCACATCTTTTCTTGGCTCCATACAGTCAAGGGCAATCACCTCATGACCATTTGCTAATAAGGCAGACAAGATATCGCTGCCAAGATGCCCATAGGCACCTGCAAGTACTATTCTCATACTGACGCCTCCTTTTCCTAATGAACAATTTCTTTTACAATTGGTTCTAAGTCTGTAAATGGCCTACCCTCCGATGACCAGGCAATGAATGCTTCTGCTAGGAATTCTGCCGTAAAATCCGGAGGACTTTCTCTTCTTCTATCCATTAAGCTTGCCAACTGCATTCTAAACTTTGGGTGCTGATGGGACATAACAGAGCTGGCAGTCCTAATAGCAGCATCCTGCACAAATAGCCTTTGATACTCCTCTCTAAAAGCAAGTAGTTCCTGATAAACAATCCTATATACACTTAGTAAGTCAACTGCTCTTTCACACTCTTTCTCCATTCTCTCATACACTGGCATCCAATCCTTAAGCACTAATGCTGCAACCATGGCCTCCTTAGAGGAATAGTAATTGTAAATGGTACCTGAAGCAATACCGCAGGCAATTGCAACAGAACGGATTGTGGTGTCCTTGTAACCCTTTTCGAAGACTTGCTTCTTAGTCTCTTTCAAAATGCAGGTATTCAAATCATCGATTATCTTTGGCATTCCATTTCTCCTTTTATGAACAAGTTCATTTAATATTATAAAGCGTCTATTGCATTTATGCAAGAATAGGCCTTGTCATTATAAAATATTGCGATTACCTTTATTTCATTATATAATTATTACAGAACTATGAATGATATAATACGATTATAAACTATGAGGTTTTCACATGAAGAGGAAATTAATTGGAGCCACTGTGATTATAGCAGCTGTTTGCATCTTTTCAGCTACACAATCGATGGATACATCTGATTTGGAAGCTACCTATATGGAAGCTTCTTACGTAGAGCCGACAGCTACTTTACATCCTACCGATACCACACAGCCACTGATTACACCAAAACAAACCAATACTGTACAGCCAACGAGGATTCCACAGTCTATGGATACTCCACATCCTACCGAGACCCCTCTGCCTGTAAATACTCCGTCTCCTACAATTACGCCTATGGCTACAAAGGAACCAATAAAAAAAGAAGGAATTATTACTTCCTCCTTTAGTGTTAACATTCGTAGTGAGGCTTCCACCAATGCTACAATTATTGGGAAGCTGTATACAGGAGCAGTACTTACCATAGAAAATGAGAAAAACGGATGGTGCTACATCTCCTCTGGTAAGATCAAAGGATATGTAAGCAGCGATTTAATCACATGTTCAGATAAGATAGAAGAACTCAAAAAGAAGTACCTATATTCCTATGCTGTTGTTAATGTAAAGCTGTTAAATGTTCGAAGCAAAGCCTCCACCAATGCCGATATCGTAGCAAAGCTAGAAAAGAGCAGTGAGCATAAGGTACTTTCTGTCACTGATCAGTGGGTACATATTGCAATCTATAACACTGATATGACAGGATATGTGAGCAAAGAATTTGTAACAGTAAAGTCCAAACAACTTAGTGCCGTCAGTGCAAAAACCGACCAGATTAGAAAACAATCGATGTTAATGAAATTATCAGAACTTCAGGCGGTACAAAATGAAGCTACTAGGCCTACCGTAACACCACAACCAACCTCTTCACCTAATACTAAACCGGCTGTGAATGCTACAACAAATCCAACTGCAAAACCCAGCACTAAGCCTACCTCAAAGCCGATTGATAGCGTAGGAAAAACTTTAACCAACAGTAAAGAAGACCAGATTAAGCTTCTGGCCTGTATTATTTATTGTGAGGCAGGGTATGACAACTATAATGGTAAGCTGGCAGTTGCAAATGTCATATTAAACCGTGTGAAATCATCTAGATATCCGAATACAGTAAAAGCCGTAGTTTATCAAAAAAATCAATTTTCTCCTGTCACCAGTGGCAGACTGCAAACCCAACTTAAAAACTATTCCTCCTATTGTAGCAGAGTGCAAAAGGAATGCATCCAAGCTGCTAAGGATGCACTGGCAGGAAATAATAACGTTGGAAACCGTACCTCTTTTCGAAGTGCCCGTTTGGTATCTGTAGAGGATAGACCAGATGCCATTCAGATAGGAGCCCATGTATTCTGGTAAGAAAGGCCTTCCAACACCTATGCTAGATTTCATCATATTAACCTTCATTTTCACAGTTACTTTATCGCCCTAGTAGATTTAAACCTACAGGGCGATAGCTCCACTCCTTCAATCTACTAGGATACTCTCTGTCCATTTCTCTAGGACGGCCAATTGCTCTTTTGTATGAAACCAGTGTTCGCCTTCTTCCATTACTGATAATTTGCAGTGATATTGCTGAGTAAAGTAATTCACCGTATCCCTATCTGAAAGATTATCCTTACCAGCATATAGAATGTAGGTGGGATTGCTCCAATTCATGTGTTCTTTCTCCTTGGCATACTGATAATACTCCCAGTCCAAAGTCTCACCAAAAGTAGTTTCAATTCGATATTTTTCCTGAAGATTTTGTTCTGTCACTCCAGCCCAAGTCATCATATTCTCAATCAGCTTCTTCATATCAAGAATTGGCGAGACTAGGAGGCACTGTTTCAAATCCACATTCTCGTAAGCCAACATGCTAAACCATGCCCCTATGCTGTTGGCACGTAGTGCCACTTCGCTCCATCTCTTATGTATATACTGCATCACTACATGTAGTTCAGGAATCACATGCCTAGGATCAAAGAATTGCATCTCCGCTTCTTCTTTATAACCCAACTTTCCATGAACAAAAAGATACACTTTGTTACTTGAATCTCCATACAGGATAGCGGGTATTCTGTCTATCAGAAACTTTTCTATATTCATGTCACATCTCCTATCTAGTCATTCATAGATTATAGCTCTATTCTCCATATCACACAGCTATGTTCTTAACGCTACAGGTGCCTGTGGACAGGGAAGCAATCGTATACCCGGAGGTATCTGATGCTTTATTTACAAGAGTTACTGTTCTGTTAGTTGGAAACCTCGCAATCATTATTAATAACACCCTATCATTTGATGGTTCAAGAGTCTCTCCCTCTACTTCAACTCTGACAAACTTGCCAAAGTCTATGTTGGATCCTTTCACCCACTTAGACCCATTACCAGATGTAATAGCATAGTTCTGGCTCTCTGGTGATTGTGATGGTTCCAAAGATAATACGCTAGAGACGCTTAAAAACTACAAACAATATGACAATATTACTAGCTAAAGAATGAAAATCTGCACGTATGACATATCGAGTACCTCGTTACCTCGGTACCAATCCGGTGAAGTCTTTCATCTATATGGTCCCCCAGTTGGTAAGTGCCGTCTTAAAGTATGTAAAGGTATAGGGAAGCAGCTAGTGTGGTGGCTCCTTTTACTGTTCTACTATCTATTCTTTATGGAACGAACCGTGCTCCATAAAGAATAATATGTCTTACTACCAACTTTCTTATACGTTCTAATACGAACGTAATAAGTAGTTTTAGATTTTAACTTACTAGCAGTTAAGCTTGTAGTAGATGATTTACTTACTTTCTTGGTGGTAGCCCTACTAAACTTCTTGTTGGTTGCATACTGCACCTCATAACCAGATGCCGTTTTGTTTTTACTCCATTTTAGTAGGAACTTATTCTT
>JAEZPG010000049.1 GCA_023413555.1 Bacillota bacterium
AAACATCTCATAGAGTTAAGGATTGCCAGCACAGCAACGCCAACATCAGCAAATACTGCCTCCCACATAGTGGAAAGACCGATGGTGGTCAATAGTAAGACTCCAATCTTTATTGCTAAGGCAAACACAATATTCTGCTTTACAATTTTTAAGGTTTTTTTGGATATATGGATAGCTGTAGAAATCTTAGAGGGTTCGTCTGTCATAATGACAATATCAGCAGCTTCTATGGCTGCATCTGAACCTAGACCACCCATGGCAATTCCAATGTCTGCTCTTGCCAGTACCGGAGCATCGTTGATGCCATCCCCAACGAAGGCCAATACGCCTTTCTCTGATTTGTGGTCAAATAACTCCACTAATCGTTCCACTTTATCACTCGGTAGAAGTTCTGAATACACCTGATCTAATTTTAGGAAGGAAGCAACTTTTTCACCTACGGCTTTGCTATCTCCTGTTAGCATGACTGTCTGTCTAATTCCTTCTTTTTTCAGTTGGGTAATCGCCTCTAAGGCATCCTCTTTCACCTGGTCTGCAATGACAATATATCCAGCGTAACTGCCTTCTATTGCTACATACACAACGGTTCCAATGAACTTTTCATCCGGTACTTCCATATGAATCTTCTTCATCAGCTTACTGTTGCCAGCATAAACCTCTTTATTCCTTACTGTTGCGCGTACACCATGGCCAGAGATTTCCTCAACATCAGCAATAAGAGACTGATCTATGTCCTTGCCATAGGCACGTTTTAAAGATAAAGAAATTGGATGGCTAGAATAGCTTTCTACGTATGCCGTATACTCCAATAATTCATCTTCCGATATCCCTACTGGATGGATCTCCTGCACTTCAAAGACACCCTTAGTCAAAGTACCTGTCTTATCAAATACTACAATCTCTGTTTTGGCCAGAGCCTCCAAATAGTTACCACCCTTCACCAGTACTCCAGCCTTAGAGGCTCCACCTATACCTCCAAAAAAGCCCAGTGGCACTGAGATAACAAGAGCACATGGACAAGAGACCACTAAGAAGGTCAATGCCCGGTATAACCAGTCTATAAAGTCAGCTCCTGGGAGAATAAGAGGCGGAAAAATGGCAAGTGCCATAGCGGCAAAGGTCACAATTGGCGTATAGACAGCTGCAAACTTGGTTATAAAGTTCTCAGATTTCGACTTTTTACTACTTGCATTCTCCACTAGATCCAAGATTTTACTGACAGTGGATTCCCCAAATTCCTTGGTTACCTCAATAGTCAGAACTCCATTTACATTGACACAACCGCTTAAGGCCACATCCCCTACTTTCACCTCTCTTGGTACCGATTCTCCTGTAAGGGCAGAGGTATCTAGCATAGAAGTTCCTTCAATAATGGTTCCATCAAGGGGAACCCGCTCTCCTGCCGAAACAACAATATGATCTCCAATCTGCACCTCTTCTGGATCTACCTTCTCCGTAGTGTCATCCTTCCTTAGATTGGCATAGTCTGGTCGAATATCCATTAGTGAAGAGATTGATTTTCTGGACTGAGAAACTGCATAGCTCTGGAATAGTTCCCCCACTTGATAGAACAGCATTACAGCCACTGCCTCCGGAAATTCACCAATAGCAAAGGCTCCAATGGTAGCAATGCTCATTAGAAAATTCTCGTCAAAAACCTTTCCCCTGACAATGTGTCTGCAAGCCTTCCACACTACTTCTCCACCCACAATAACATACGCTATAACAAATAATGCCGGCATCAGCCAGTTTATATCCACATTCAAAAGTAGTGCTATCACATAGATCACTGCACTAACTATGATTCTAATCAGACTTTTTCTCATGCCAATCCCCTTCGCCTACTTGATTACCTTTACATCAGGCTCTACCTTTCTCATGGTTTTTTGTACCTTCTTCATAATACCGTCCATATCTATTTCATCTGCAAAATCTATTACCATCTTTAAAGCGAAAAAATTTATGGATACTTCATTAATTCCATCCAACTGAGAAACTGCCTTCTCCATCTTTGCTGCGCAACTTCCGCAATCCAAATTCTCTAATCGAAATGTTTTCTTCATCGTGTCATCCTCCTAGAATAGTATATTACATAATTGAATAATTGTTCAACTGTTGACTATATTATAGTTGAACAATCACTCAACTGTCAATCTTTTTTACTGAAAAAATTTATCAAAAACCCTATCTTTATAGAACATCTCTTCCCGATTTATCTCATCCTTGACAGTTGAACTGCAATTCAACTATAATAGTACATAATAACTTGTACCACTTATGGTGTCTACTATTAACGTCTACAGGAACTAATATTATTATGTCAGGAGATGAAAAATCATGGAAAGAACAGAGGAGATAGGATGTAATATTATCCATGCAGATGTTGTACAAGAAGTGCTAGCAAAGATGCCTGACAATCCCACCTTTCAGAAATCCTCAGATTTCTTCAAGGTATTGGGTGATGAAACCAGAACCAAGATTATCTGGGCTTTAGACCAACACGAAATGTGTGTATGCGACATTGCTTCTGTTCTTGGTATGACCAAATCTGCCATCTCACATCAACTTGCTACGCTAAAGAAGGCTCGTCTCGTGAAAAACCGTAGGGAAGGCAAGGTGATCTACTACTCTCTTGCGGACAATCATGTGAAATTAATGTTAGAGTCTGGCATCGAGCACACTATACACGAGGATTAAGTAATAAAAAAGCCAGTAGTTTTTACTTCTACTGGCAAATACATTGTTTATTATCGTTGAAAGAGATCCTGTCTCTTACTATCTAAATGATGATACCTCTTTCACTTTTTCTGTCTTCTCTTACTAATCAATTGCATGATTACACACCTTACTCTGAGCTACTCCTTGATATTCTATGTAGCACCACTCCACAGATACTACCTGAACTAACTATAACTAATAAATCTATAGGAGCAAGTACGAATCCTCCTAACCCATGAAACACCCATCCCATTCCAAACCGATACAGATGTCCATTGAGTAGTATCATTTCACCTATGTACATTGCTAGAGTAATTAGGGCTGATACAATAGCAGGAATTACGATAGAAATCCATTTGTTCCTTCCAAGTAAAAAGGAACCAACGTAAATACCGGCCGTAACTCCCATGATTACAAAGAAGACACACATTAATACTGCCGATAGGGCTGATACCTGTAACTCTCCTGTTCTAAAAAAGGCTGTAAAGCAAGCAAGAATACATAGTCCAAGAAAAAGCATACTAGAGACTGACTGCATAACCAAGGGTTTTAGACGGCGCTGATTACCGCTTTGTATGGTCTGCCCGAATCCGTAAAAGCAGTTTAGTATGGAGAGAATCAGTAGTATGGAGATCAGGTAAAAATGAATCTTAAAAGCAGGGCTGTATTCACCAATCAGCACATCCACTGCTTTCCATGTACGAGTTTTAAGATTGTCTGGTGGAACATAGCACATATACATTTGCCAACTTTCCAAGGTTGTTTTCACAGTAGTGGTCACAATCACTTTACTTTCAAGTAGCAGCTCAGACACAAAAAATACGGCAAGTGAGATCACCGAAGAAGCTAATATGGCATAACGTTTTATCAAACGTATGGTAAGTGGCAAAAGCAGAACTCCCACAATCAGCGCAAGACTAATTGGTGTGTAAGGAATGATGTATTTGGGATAGTTCTCTGATCGCACTGTACCATAATTAAGCATATCAGCGACCACCTTAACTCCCATATACAGAGGGTAACTGGAGGCAAGCAATATGCCCATTACCGACAATATATAATAGATCCTAAAATTCCTATTTGACATTGTTATACTCCTCTCTCAATAGAATAGGTTTTCATAAACCATATAGTGGTCTATCTCGTCACCCCACCGGGAGCTTAACATTCCATACTCAATCTGCTCCCAGGTGACACTGTTATCATTCACTAGCACATAGTATTCATAGAAGGAAAAGGTTGAGGATGATGAAGATGGCTTTCCAGTGTATCTTTTCAGATATTTATATTCCGATATTTTCTCCGGTTCTGTCTTAGCACTCTCCCGAATGATAATCTTATATTTGCTTCCATCGTAACTAAGCTCTCCGAAGGACATTACTGGGTAATTGTCCTTTTCTTTCTCATACAATTCTTTTGAAATACAACGCTGTTGAAGTGTATAGTAATAGACAAGCTTTATTGTTTCTGACTCTCCCTTTCTTACCTTGTTATAAAAGTACTGCCATAGCTGCTGCCCAGAAGTACATTTTAAGTCTTCTCTTCATACTTCTCCATTCACAATGCATTGGTAAGCAATACATAAGCAATTACAATGATTAGTGCCACAAATCCAATCAAGGAAACAACAGACATTTTATTGTAGGATAGGATATTCTCAATTCTAAGTCGTATATTGGCCCCACCAAACGCCGATGCAAACACGTTCTTACTTTCTGCGTATTTTAAAAGGGAAAGGGCATAGCCTTTTTTCTGCTCCTCTCCACAGCTAGAAAGTACTTTCTCATCGCAGGATAGCTCCAGATCGGATAGATAACATCGTAAGAATATCCATACAAGGGGATTGAACCAATGCACCGCAGTGGTGGCAAAGGCTATCAAACGTCTGAGATTATCAAAGCTTTTGATATGTTCTCTTTCATGTAAAAGGACAAAAGACAACTCCTCGTCCTTATAAGCTGAGGGAAGGATAATCCTCGGACGGAAAACCCCATAAACTGCTGGAGACTGTATCTTGTCTGATAGATAGATACGGTCTTTTAGGTGCAAGGAATCTTTAATCTCCCGTAAGGTGATGACATAGATAATGCCAAAGGCAAGAAGTAGGGCTAGGGCAACTACAAGCCACACCACGGCAGCAATGTCAAACACCTTCTCTAACAGGTTGATTTTATATGTAATTGGGGAATAGCTGTCAGCTGCCATAACGAAATTGGTATAGGAAAGGCTCGCATCCTTACCCATCTCATATACCACGACAGTCTTTGTTGTAAAGTGGGAAAGAAACGACATTAGGCCATATCGCCCACTGATTCCCACTGGGATCCACATACGTAGAATTGGAATCATCCACAAATACGTGATAACCCGACGAGGTATCTTCTTAATACTTCGTAGTAACAAAATGGCAGTACCCACAACTGCCGAAGCAATACTCATGTTGAAAATCCAGTAGAATACTTCTCCCAATAGGAATCTCACCTCTCTTCAATCATTTTCTTCAGTTCCTCAATATCAGTATCTGATAAGCTCTCATCTTCTAATAATGCTGAGAATAATGCCTTTTTTGAACCACCGAAGAGCTTGTTTACTAACCCCTGTGTCTCTGCTTTGCGAACATCTTCTCTTGAAATCAAGGAAGTACAGACAAAACCAGGCTCGGTACGGTTAATATATCCCTTGACCTCAAGCTTCTTGATTACGGTATAAGTTGTATTTTTATTCCAGCCAATCTCGTGAGCTGCTAACATACTTAATTCCTTTGCACTAATTGGCTCTCTGTCCCAAATCATCTCCATGACTTTGATCTCACTGTCAAATAGTTTTTGTTTCATAAAAAAACCTCCAGACTATCATGATAGTATGTACTATTGCTATAGTCTATACTATCATGATAGTCTGGAGGTGTCAAGAAATATTTCCCACTTATCTCTGATATTCACCAGTAATCTTTCCCTGCTGCAGGACATGTCCCTCCATGGCCTTAAGAACATCCTTCTTCCTTGCCTGACTACTTAACTCTAAATAAGTATCTAGTGCATAAATATGAAATACATATCGATGGGCAGTTCTTATAAATCGTGGCATCTTAGGGCCTGCATATCGATTACGTCCATAACCAATCCCCTGCTTTGCTCCATTTAGTGAATTCACTGTTGCTCCTCCAGGAATTCCCTCCGGTATTCTCTCCTGTCTTGGAATATTCCAGATTACCCAGTGATTATAACTTTTCATAAAGGGAATGTCTAAGTCGTCCATAATAATGACAAGGGAAACCCCTTTCTCATTTAGATTCTTAATCTCAAAGGCTGGGGAAAGGTCCTCCCCAAACCCAGTATGCTTCATTGGTATCCTTCCCTGATCCTCAAAGGAAGGGGAATTAATGACTAACTCGTCCTTCATACTTCATACCTCCTGGCTCAATGTATCTTGGTACAATACTCTTTGGCATCAGCAATTATTTCTTTTAGATTCTTCCCTGCATGACATACATAAGTACAAGAATTACAACCGATGCATCTCTCAAGATGGAATTGTTCAAGATCTGTTAAATCCCCTGACTCAGTCTTTTTCACAATTTGCTTTACGTTAATCTGCATTGGACACTTGCGATTGCAGCCACCACAGCCTTTACACTTAGATGCCTCATGATATGCTGGTTCCTTACCATATGTAATATAATTGGTCACAGCAGATATCTTCTCTGCTTTTTCTAACGGATGGCTATTCATTACACCCTCTCCCACATAGATTGGCTCCTTTGAGCTCCTAGGGAGTGCTTTTGTGATGACTTCCTTTGCATCCATTCCTAAGTTTGCTTTGACTACAACTGCTGTTCCAGTGGTCAGATCCTCCACTGTAAGATAGCGGCTGTCTAACTTCTTTCCACTACAAATAATTGCTCCAATGGCAAGTACTGTCTGAATATTTAAGACCAGAATTCCTCTTTGGGCAGGATATTCATTATCATCGAGGTCTATGTCAAGTAGGTTCTTTAGTAAGACCTTCTCATATCCCATAGGATAACGGTTAGGAACCTGTACCATCTTAATCTTTGCATCCTGAAGAGAAAATGCAAGCTTCGTAGCCAGAAGTATCGTCTGAAAAGAAAAGCAGTGATTCAGCACTTCAATCCCTGTCTTCACTTCCTGAAAACGATTTCTTAAAAGCCATTCATCATGAGCCAACCCAGGGTCACACTCCACACTGTTTATAATAAGAATCCCTTTAGAATTCTTGTGTTTACTGAACTGCTTCAGCTTATCTGCAGTAGAATATCCGTTACCGCTCAGTCCCATCAAGGCATTATTAAGAAGGGAATTTATGAGGATATCCTCCGTTAGATCTTTTGGCACTTCAATCTGTTCCTTCACCTGCTTCTCGCCTGTAAGGTCCATAAAATCCACAGCATCCACATTATATAGTTTATTAAGCTTTAATTTGGGTCCTAGGCCTCTCACCTTACCATACCGCTTCTTCGACAGTTTCTGATTTTTACGCAAACATTTATTACTTCGCACCATATGTTTGCTGATAATAGCATATTCCATTCGACCACCTCTTTCGCTATTCTTATAGATTCCTTTACTTTTCTTTGTTATTACGACAGAAATAAGTGACATGCTCCCGTAATTCTTCTAAAACAGACTCCTCTTTAGATGATATGAGATGATACATAAAAAAGGGTGCATACAGTTCCATAGCAAGCACTCTGGGATTCTGCCTCTTCATATGTCCACCCTTCATAAGTTCGGTAAATAGCCCCGTCATGCTATTAAGCGGTCCTTGAATAAAGAAAGCTTGATATATACTTGCCATCTCTGGATTTTTGAATTGCTCAAGGATCAACAACTGGCGGTACATTACAATCCACTCATCCTCTGTCTGAAAGCGAAACATCTCCATACATGCCTGTTCCACATCTTCCCAAGCGGTTATAGAAAATTTCGCCTCCTCCTGTTTCCTCATCATTCGCTCCTTACATAGCACTATAATTGTATCAAAGATCTCCTGCTTACTTTTAAAATGTTTGTAAAGTGCCGTATCAGATACTTCAACTGCCCTAGCAATCATTCTAGTGGATACCGCTTCAAAGCCATTGGTAGAAAATAATTTTAGTGATTCGTATATGATTCGGTCTCTTGTATTCATAATAGCCTCCATATAGTAAAATACTCCGGAATATAAAAAGTAAGCGAGTGCTCACCTTTGTTCTCATTATAGTGAGCACTCGCTTACTTGTCAAGTTACTTTTTAGTTACAGGATTATTTCCCATACTCCTCTTTGAGAAGAGCATACCAGTTTGCATCGCAGATGCCTTGGTTGTTCCAATCTGACTGTCTGAGGGTTCCCTCAAACTTAAGTCCACATTTGAGCATTACTTTACCGGAATTAGGATTTTTCGTATCATGACGGCTTTCAATCCGGTTCACTTCTACCTCTTCAAAGAGATACCGAATTACTTCGGCAAATGCCTCAGACGTATACCCCTTATGCCACCAAGCTTTCCCTATACAATAGCCCACATGCATAACCCCTACCCTTTCCTCAATATGTACCACTCCCATAGAGCCAATGACCTCGTTAGATTCCTTCAGTACAATGGCCCAGTCGTAGGTATTTCCCTTCTCATAACCTTCTCTCATAGACTGTATATACTCTCTTGACACATCTACACTCTTATGAGGTGACCACATGAGATATCTGGTCACCTCATCACTGGATGCCCAGTTGTGATACATCGCCTCTGCATCTGTTACCTCAAATTGCCGTAAAATCAGTCGGTCCGTTTCCAGCCTTGTGGTTCCCTTATGATTCATCTTTACTCCTCCCCTGATAGGTGATTATCGTCAACCAATAGCTCCTTTACCTTCTCTAGCATTCTATGAGTATCTTCTCTAGCGATGGTTATAATTCGACTCCACAGTCGAACACCCTGATAACTATAAAGAAGTAGGTCTATGACTGGTCCAGGATCTATGTTCCTAAACTCTCCTCGACGCACCCCATACTGAATGAGTGTCTCCCATTTTCTTCTACCCAATGTATTCAATTCCTCAAAGAAATGATTGTTCTTAGTGGCAGCATATTCATAGATGGCTAAGCTTAAAGAGGCCAACTCATCGGACATCTCCTCTTCCAGCTCAGCCAAAGCCTCGGTAAGGATCAGAACGGCCGAGACCCCTTCCTCCATCTTCTTATGAAAGCAATCTATGTTGCTTTGTGAAAGCTCCTGAAATAATTCCTCAAAGATAGCATCCGTGCTTCCATAATGTCGATATAAGCCCCCTCTGCTAAGACCTGTGCTATCACAGATATCTTTCATCGTTACTGCATGAAAGCCGTATTCTGCAAA
>JAEZPG010000084.1 GCA_023413555.1 Bacillota bacterium
CTGGTACTGGGAGGTTTATTCGGCATGCCCAAAAACCTCAATTTATTATAGAAACATAAAAACAGCTCTAATGTCAGTGTTGGTGCAGGTGCAACGCACCTCGCACCCCAACACTTGACACAGAGCCTAAAATTACACCCCAACCTTTTATAGTATTATTATTTTTTTCCTAGTATAACAATCTTCTTTTCATTAAGATTGCTAATTGTTAATGTATCACCTTTATGATTTATGTAAAAATATAAAACTCCTTTTACTTTAGGAACTTTGTTTTCCTTAATTTTGCCCCAGTTGTCAATCGTACTAAAGCTCTTTAGTTCTCTTAAATTCATATCTGTGCAGAATATAGTGAAAGCATTTTCTGCATCTACATACAATGCAACAGATTTTATCCCAGTAAAATAGTTTCCTTTAAGATTGGTTGGAGTGGTTTCCCATGTTGTACCACCATCTGATGTTTTATTTATACTAAAACTCGTATCCATGAAATAGAATGTATCCGGTGCTGTCATGTAGATAGCAACAATATTTGAAGGAATTGTTATTTCAGTCCAAGTCTTTCCACCATCACTAGTTTTTGCCATACGTTTATCAGAAGCAATAATTCCATTGTTCTCATCGCAAAAACTCATTACTTGACATTGTTCGGGCTCAGAATCCCCAAATGGAGAAACCAACTCGAAAAATTCTCCACCATCGGTGCTCTTTGTAACATTTCCTTGATTACCACAAGTATAAACAACTTGATCAGTAGCAAAATCTAGACCAAATAGACAAGCAGACGAATTATTTGCATTATTCCATTTTTTTGCACCATCTTTAGTATAATGGATTTCTCCAGCATATCCTACGGTAACACCTTGCTTTTTGTTATTAAATCCCGCTGCATAAAATTCATATTTATATTCTTCAGAATGTATCTGTTTCCAACTAGATCCTAACTTTATATTAGCTGGCTTCACTGCAGGTTTTTTCGTTGCCGGAGCTTTAGTAGCTGGTACTTGTGTTGGTATCTTAGTTGGTGCTACTGTTGGTGTTGGTGTTTGCGTTGGTGCTTGTGTAGGCACCTTTGTTGGTACTACTGTAGGAGTAGCTGCAGCGGTAGGTTCACCTTTTTTTGAATCTAAGTTCTCTGAGTTGTTGGATCCGCACCCTATAGCAGACACCATAATAAACATACATACAAATGCTAGAATTAATTTCCTCTTCATAATTCTCCTCGCCTTCATTTCAAATATTACTTAGCTCATAACATACTAAGTGTCCTCATTACATATAAGAAAAAGTTCATGCTACACTATTCCTTATTTTCTTCCTCAGTGTAGTGAATTTCACTTTCGTATCCTACTGTAACTCATTTTTCATTGTATTAGACTAGCTACATTAATTGGACTTTAATCATTACTATAACTTCTTTCTAAGTAAGCCCCAATTAAATATTAGCTCTTTTTCTCTCGTTTCTTCATTGTTGATACTATTTTATTTTTGCAATTGATTTTCTGAAGGTGACAACCGCATATTCTTCTTTAAGATTCTAAAAAAAATATGAGTACGTAAATTATCCAACAAAAAGCTATCCAACAAAAATAACATTTGCATATGTAATACATATATTGTTATATGTAAATATAACATATATTGTTATTATAATACATCTTTTGTTAAATTGGAACTATAAATGTTGCCCATTCAATGAATTTAATGAATTTAAAGTTTAACCTTAAAGTTTACCTTTTTCCACCACATTTATAAAAGATAGAGCCCTATTATTAGGCTCTATCTTCTTAAGAAAGACAAATTAATTATCTATATTATTTTTAATTCGCATACTTTACATTGCATTTATTACATATTACTTCATAATGATAACTATCCAGATTTTTCTCCAATATTGTAAATAATGGAGACATGTCAGAAGGACAACAAAGTCTATTTCTATTAATTATCAGATTACATTCTGCAATAACCGCAGTACTGGCATCTGTAAACGCAATATGCATACTTCCATGGCTACCACACTTACATTGATACTCAAATTGAAAACTATCATATGTCACATAACACAAATATCCGAGATTCTTACCGCAATTGTCACAATACATCCAACCTCCATATGTACTTGCAAGTCTTGTTCCTATCAATTCTTTTACTATTGGTACTCTAGCCATATTACACCCCTGTCATAATTGTTTTCAAACTATCTGATGTGAGTAGCTTCTGGAGAAATTGCTTCATCTCTTTAGGAGCACTATATCTTGGCATATTTGCAAAAATCAAAGATAATTCATCCAATTTCTCCATAGCCTGTGTAAATTCAACCCTATCTACTTGCTCTGATTGACTATATTCAAGATTCTTCGGATTTAGTCGATGTGACGCAATCGCTAAGCCTACTCTTTTTTGGCAGTTACATTTACCTGTTTTAGACAAGCCACAATACTCTTCTAGGAAGTCTGCCACTTTTTTCCGTATACGAGATAACCTTTGTCGATAAGCCTCTGGCGTTAATTCCAATATCTCTCCACAGATTTTACTATCCATCTTAAACATTACACCTAGAACATAGATTAAGCGACTTTCCTTGTCAAGACATTGTAGCATAACATTGGTACAGGATAGATTTAATTCATCAGCCAATAATTTTTCGTCAACATTTTGGAGTAATTCTGGATTGTTTGGTATAAATCCCTGATCAATGTCCTTGCCATAAAGTTCAAAACTCAAAGGCATTTGTGCAAACATATGCTTTTTATAATTTATCAGAAAATTTGTTGCTATGCGATACACCCATGTAGAAAAAGCACTTTCTTTGCGAAACGAAGATAACTGGGTAATGATTTTAATAATTACCTCTTGAGTTGCATCTTGTGCATCATGAGGGCTTCCAAGCATGCGTAGTGAAAGATTATAAATCATATCTTCCACACTTATTATGAGAGTTTCTAACGCTGTTTTATTTCCTTCCAACGCTTTGTCAACTAGCTCAAAGGTTTCATTTTGCATAATTATTCCTCCTTGAATATTCTTCACTTTATTAGACACTATAATATTAGAAGTTGTGACAAATTATTTAAATACTTTTACAAGTTAGGTAGGATTTGCAAATTATACAAAATGTATTTCTTTCTTACCTCTTTTGGACCTTTACTCTCATAATCGTTTTATAATTATCCATCTTCGTCTTTCTCATATCATTTAGATAGATATCATGAGTATATAAATCACAGTTTACTTTATTAAGTTCGGCAAATACCTGCATTCTATTAAGTGTGTCATTCATTAGATTATAATCGCCAGCATGAAAACACTGAATACACTTTCCGAACTCTATTTTATTATAGTTTAATCTATCGTATTCGATATTTTTTTTCTTTATCCTTGCTATTTCCTTAGCTCTTTCCACCATTTCCTCATTGATGAATTCTGGTTGCATAATCATCATAGTCCATGTAAATATGGTTTTTTTGTTGCTTTTGTCAAGATACCAAGTAACCTCCATTGGATTTACTTTGTAATCCATGTTTAGTTGTTTACGTACAATTTCGAACTTTAATAAATAGGATATGGTATATAATGCTTCACAGGATTTTTGAAAATCCTCTTCCCTGGGATGACCACTTCCTTCAAAAGTCAGATAACCCATTAGAGGAACATCTACAAAAAAAGGCTTTGCCTTTTTACTAGTATATAAAAGCTTAAGATTATCATTATATTGATACATTTCCATGATGGTCTCCCCTATTGTTCCTCTCTAATCAGTTCATAGGCTTCTCTTGCACTTCTTCCATTATCCAATAATAACTCCTGAATCTCAATAGTACTATCACTATCCTTAAGATAATCTCTCACTATGTAATGCACTATCTTCTCCATATTCTTTCCACACAACTGAAATAACTCCCCTGACTTAATCCAATAACTGTGCCCGTACTTTTCGCCAAGTACACTCAACATCGCACCAAAACGATCGTAGTTCCCGTGGTAAGGCATATCTTCCCCTTTTTCGCCTAGAATCGGATTTGGTAGTTTTGGTACCATGCCAAACCATTCCGTCATTGCTACCAGATGCTTCTTATACTCTTCCTTTGAATACTGTTCTTTCCACACTGGTAATAACTTAGCAAGCTTTGAATAAGCATTCACCCCGACAAAATCGGGTTTTATGCATAACTGACGCTCTGCCTTCTGTCTCATACATACTTTTGCTAATTCATATTGATCCAGTAATGTGTCAGAAAGTTTAAACCGTATAAAACCATTCTTATCACCAACTGAACTCTTTCCTACCTGCCACGCTTGTACTAATTCACTTTCAGGGAGTTCTTGAAGTTCTACTCGGTCACAATCATAGATATATACACAGCTTTTATCACTATCATATCCTACCATCATCACATAGTGCATAGGGATATGGATTTTGTGATACATCTTCAAGTAGGGAAGATAGTACATATCAAGGGGGCCAAGAATAACAGGCTTTCCATTGTCTATCTCTTTTTTTATTGAGGAAAGTGCATAAGACAAGGTTCTTCCCTTTGAGATTTGATACTGTAAACCAAGGTCATCCTTGATTCTGTTGTAAGTCTTTCTGGTTCTTCCATCACAGGTACTAAGAAAATAAGGATTTTCTCTGTCCATCTTCACCAGTGTTGTCTCCCCATAACTGCTAAGTGCAAAGAGAAATCCATCTGGAAGTTCCTGATTTGTCTTAGTTGCATATACATCCTCAATGCCACTCCACATACAGCAACCACTTGCAAGGTGGTGTTTTACTTCAACCATTACTTTACTCATAATATTATCCTTTCTTTTTTCGTGTTTTATAGAAAGGATAAACCCTCGTACAATGTAAGAGTCAAGAATAAATTATCTTTTTTCTTTTACTGGAAAACAAAGTTCTGTAATAAAATCATTTTCATCTACACAATTTCCAGGAGATTTATGATAGATAGTAAAGACACGACCATTAATCTCTAGCTTATTGGCCTCCAACCATTTAGCAACCATTCTATTAATCGCATACATTTTTTTATAGGTTCCCATAAACACCATGGAGGCCACCTCTTGTTCTTCCACTTTAAAAACCTGAAGTGGCTTATCAACCGTATAACACTTACCAATTGGGAATTGCACTTCCAGTTGCATCTTCCCTGATTGCTCGTCAACCCCTTTATAAATAGCGATAGCCGGTGTTCCAGGATCAACCATGATTTGATTTTTCTCACAGGCTACACTTAATCTATTCCACATAACACCCTCATCTGGATATGTACTTATCTCACCGCTCAAGCTTGCCACCCACATGGCATGCATTCTTTTACGAACTATGTTTAATGCATATTCTTCTGCACTCATTACGGATTTAATCTGCTCGATCTGCCTATTGGTCTTTTCAATCTCCTCATATTTACTGCGCAGTTTCTCCAGTAAAAAAGAATTGATATCAGCCTGCGATTGCGACATAATCTTACGTATGTCTTCCAGACCAAACCCCATCTCCTTTAAGGCGATAATCTGATTAGCCTGTACCAGCTGTTCTTTATCATAATACCGATATCCACTTGCTTCATCTATATAGCTAGGAACAAGAAGGCCAATTTTATCGTAATGCCTTAGCATATTTATACTAATGGATGACAATTCCACAAATTCACCAATTCTAAGCATTACCATCTTCCTCCTTCACAATCCTTACAGTGGTTATTAAAAACATATATTCCTGTTTTACCTCTATCTCAAAAGTTATATAGATAGCATCTTCCCTACTTTTTCCTGTCTCATCTGAAGAATATATCTTAAACACTTTTCTTTCCTTTTCATCAACCACTGATAGTGTTACGTCGTCCTTAGGGGCGAAACCTTCTATATTATAGCATATTATTCTATATTTTTCTGTCTATTAATTATTATACTCGAGTTAATTCTTCTCTGAGAATCTCTGCAATGAGCAACAGAACTAATCCTACAAAAAAAGCCATCTTTCGATGGCCTTAATCTACAGAAGCAATCCTAATAGTCTAGAATTGTACTCTAGGAACTTCCTCTTCTTTTAAATTCCACTTCATACTCCATATATAGGAAGAAGCATTTACTATACGAAATATAGCAACCTTAGTATCTGTCTCAGCACGCTGGATGTTCCCCCATAGCCAAGGACGTTCCTCTTTCAGACGGCTTACCAAATCTTCATCCTCTATTACTTCAGCAGTTCCAGTGACACGAAGCATTTCAAAATCAGGCTTATCTGCATTACGTATAAATCCTACTTCCATCTTTGGATTCTTTATAATCTGACTGTATAAGCTCTTTGACCTACCGGTATGATAATAAAATCCTGTCTCATCTGCAAACCACAATAACATGCCACGTACATGTGGCTGATCCTCCTCACAAGTTGCGAGCCAGCTACTCGGATTTTGATTAGCAAAGTCCAAAATATCTTTCATTAATTCACTCATATGTATTCCTCCTTTTACTTTAGAGCCTATTGTATACGTAAAAAAGATAACTGACTTTCAAAATTTCACTTAAATTTATCAATATATTCTGATTTTGGCTGCAGAAACTTTTGACGAAATGTTATCGGAGATATATGATACTCTTCTGTGAAACAGGACGTAAAATAGGAAGGAGTACTAAATCCGCATTTGAGTGCAATCTCCGTAATACTATCCATATTACTAACCAACATAATTCGTGCTTTTTTTAATCTTAACTTTTTCAGATAATCCATAGGTGTTTCTCCGGTAACCATTTTAAATCTCTTAGTAAAGTGACTAGAAGAAAGATTCGATTGTTCGGCCAAATCCTCTAGCTTTATTTTCTCGTAATAATGACTAGTCATATACGCAATAGCACGGTTTATCTCAAATCGATCATATAATGGGACAATTGGGGACGTATGATTAAGGACAGTCCGCACGATCAAATGCACTACTGACATAGCAAGTTGATTTAAGTAATCCGCATTACTACCTTCCAATTCACTAGCCTCTATGAGAAAACACTTTAATTGCCCTAATACCTCTGGATGTGGCATAAATCGTTCGCCGCGAAATACAGGTAATTCCTCTGAATATTGTCGATATGTCTGTTGAAATATTTCCTTGTCAATCATAATTGCTATATAGCACTTAAATCCATCTTCCTTCGGTTCCTGATGAATTATATCTGGAGACAAAGCAACTAAGTTTTTTCCATCAGAAAACTCATAGAGTACATGCTTTCCTTCTATAATAAATTCAGTGTCGGATTCAAGATAATAAATAAATGAATATGCGGGATGCGTATGACTTGGTGTAATAGCATACTTACACTGTCCTCTGGATGGGAGAAACATACTGACCAATGGATGTAAAAAACAATCAATGTTTTCATATATTTGATTTCTTGTGTTTTCGTCAAGTTCTCCTACCAATCGATTCAAAGTCTCCATATCTTTTTTATTAAACGTCATATATCCCCCCTGCTTCCCAATCAATATCTCCTTATCCCTCTATTCTGAGTAACGATTTTTTATAAAATGATATAACATGTTCTTCGTATTCCTCCGGATAATTATGATACGCATTGATATGCCCCACCTCTGGTACAACCCATAGTTCTGCCCTTTCACCTACAGCATCAAGATAACAGGTATTGTATTCAATCTCCTTATCTACATCCCCAGCAGCAATCAGAAAAAAGTTAGTATCTCTTGCTTCTCTCATAGAGTCCATCATTCTGATTGGTGGAGTTGCTCCACTGAAAACCTGTACTGAGGCATACATTAGACGGGTAGTCCAACTACGTATTTGGTTTCGACGTGAGGGCAGAATGAGATAATCATCAATGGAACGATACGTCGCACCATCACTGATAATAGCTATTATTTCTGGGTATGTTGATGCAGCACCCAGTAATATCTCACCGCCCAATGATAACCCGAGTCCACCAACCAACTTGACGTCTGCTTGATTTTTCAGATAATCCATTGCTGCACCAACGTCAAGCAACCCACTCCATCCATAAGCATTTCCTTTACCTCCGCTTTCCCCATGCCCTCGCAAGTCAAAAGCCAATACCCCAAAACCATTGTCGGAAAGCATTTTTGCATAGTTGTCGATACTATTACGCGAACTAGTGCTCCCATGGAGAAGTAAAATGACTGCTCCATTTTCCGGAGGAGCATACCAAGCTGCAAGTTTAATGCCATCAGAAGTAGTGAGTTCTATATCGTTAAATCCTTCCGGTGTTTGTTCAATGTTCACCGGATGACGCCATGTTGCGTACCATCCTACTGCTATGGGAAAGGCAATATAAACAATACCTACCCCGATTAATAATAAAAAATACAGATATCTCAGCTTATGTATTTTAGATTTCTGCATGCTTATCTCCCTTAATAACATCATTATCTTACTTTAAAAATAATTATCACAAAGCACCGCCATATATTTTTTCCCACTTATAAATAATCTAGATGTGCGTCCCCAATTTCTACAATATATCCGTCAGGATCATAGATTCGGATAACCTTCTCTCCCCAGTCGCACTGCTTAATTTTATGAATAAAAGTTACATTCTCTTCTTCTAATTTTCGCTGAAAATCATCTATATCCGAAGTAGTAAAATAAAAGTCCACATTGTCACAACCCATCTTTTCACCATGATAAGGCTTATTAATATATTCATAAAACACATCCGCTCTATGAATGACAAAGTTATTCTCAAACATTATAACTGAATCGTATTCCCTAGTAATTTTTAGCCCCATGACATTCTGGTAAAAATGCTTTGATTCTTTAATGTTCTTTACCAATGCGATACTATGTCTAAAACAAATTTCCATACCAATCTACCACCTATCATTTATCATTACTATATTAATCACTACTATATTAATCACTACGTATTGTTTGATTAAGATTTCTCCCTTATAAACTATACTATGTGACATCATCAGTCTTTGGTTCTAAAGCGATGCTAATTCCTAATTACCAAATAGTTCAATCAGAAGAAAATTTCTAATCCTTTATACACTGTATATGGAAACAGTTCGAACAAAACATGTAATTATTATAATTAAATATCATTATTTTGTCAAATTTTCATATTTTTTACTCTATTTGGGTGTATTATTATATTCATTTTCTCTCTGCTACATACAATAGGGAACCTCATTTTTAGGCTCTATTTTATCAACCTTACTTAACATTCTATATATGATAATCAATATTTGCTTTTCTTGCTTGACTACATAG
>JAEZPG010000071.1 GCA_023413555.1 Bacillota bacterium
TGACGTCGAGATCAATAAAATTAACTATGAAATTTCCTCAACAAAAATAGAGAGGAGAGACTAAATGACAGAAAGCAATCTATTAAACACATCTGAAGCAATAAAAAAGATGTCACAGCAATGTGTGAATACGTTTACGATTAACCCAGAGCTTTATACCAAATATGATGTAAAAAGAGGGCTTCGTGACATAAGTGGTAAAGGTGTTCTTACTGGACTTACTGAGATTAGCGAAATTCGTTCCTATACCATCGTTGACAACGATTTGATTCCTTGTGAAGGTAAATTGTTTTATCAGGGGGTAGATGTGGAGGATATCATAGCTGGTTTTATTAAGGAGAAGAGGTTTGGATTTGAAGAGACAGTATATCTTCTTTTATTTGGGAAGTTGCCAACTCCAAATGAACTAAATCAGCTTTCTGATATGCTTTCTCAATATAGGGAACTTCCTACCAGTTTTGTTCGAGATATTATCTTAAAGGCTCCAAGCCGAGACATGATGAATACCTTGGCAAGAAGTGTTTTAACTTTATATTCCTATGATGACATGGCAGATGATTGTTCCGTTGATAATGTTCTGCGTCAATGTCTTCAGTTAATTGCATTATTCCCATTGTTATCTGTTTATGGATATCAGGCATACAGTCACTATCATGATGGAAATAGTTTGTTTATACATAGTCCAAAACCAGAACTATCTACGGCAGAGAATATTCTCCACATTCTAAGACCAGACAGCAAATTTACAGCATTAGAAGCTCAGATTCTAGATATTGCCTTAGTTTTGCATGCAGAACATGGTGGAGGTAATAACTCCAGTTTTACTACCCATGTGGTTTCCAGTTCTGGTACAGATACCTATTCTGTTGTTGCAGCCAGCCTAGGTTCTTTAAAGGGACCTCGCCACGGTGGTGCTAATATTAAAGTTGTCCGGATGTTTGAGGATATGAAGCAAAAGGTGAAAGATTGGAATAGTGAAGAGGAAGTTCGTCAGTATCTGTTAGATTTACTTCATAAGAAAGCTTTTGATAAAGCTGGGTTAATATATGGTATGGGGCATGCAGTATATTCTATTTCAGATCCAAGAGCCAAGGTGTTCCAAGGATTTGTAAAGAGCCTATCCATTGAAAAGGGTAAGGAAGATGAATTTGCTCTATACTCAATGGTAGAACGTCTTGCTCCACAGGTGATTGCAGAAGAACGTAAGATATATAAAGGTGTTAGCGCCAACGTAGACTTTTACAGTGGTTTTGTATATAGCATGTTGGGACTTCCGATTGAATTATATACCCCAATCTTTGCTATTGCAAGAATTGCAGGTTGGAGTGCTCACAGACTAGAGGAAATTATTAATAACGGTAAGATTATTCGTCCCGCTTATAAGAGCGTATCGACCCACAAAGAATATGTACCGTTAAATGAGCGCTAGGGAAAGGTTTCTCATATAAACTATAGAATACCTAAAGGATAGGATATTTCCATCCTTTAGGTATCTTTTTTTAATAAATTGTGTTATAATCATAGAACATATTAGGGAAAATGATTACAAAAATATAAAGGAATATGAAGATGAAAGAAAAGATACTTGAGATGTTAAGAAGGCAGGAAGATTATGTGTCGGGCCAGCAGATGTGTCAGGAGTTAGGAGTAAGCAGAACTGCTGTTTGGAAGGCAATAAATCAGCTGAAGGCGGAAGGCTATGTAATAGAGGCGATTTCTAATAAAGGATATGCCTTAAGAGAAAGTCCGGATACCATTACAGAATATGAACTTCAAAGCCTTATACCAAATGATTCACTAGTTAGTAAAATTATTTCCTACAAGGAGTTGGATTCTACCAATAATAAGGCCAAAGAAATTGCTTGTGATCATGAAGAAAATATATTACTTATCGCTGAAAGACAACTAGCAGGGAGAGGTAGTAAAGGTCGTAGTTGGTATGCCCCAGAGGGGGATGGAATCTGGATGTCCTTGTTGTTGCATCCTAGTATTGTTCCTAATCATGCTTCAAGACTTACGCTAATTGCTGCTTTATCTGTAGTAAAAGCAATCGAAGAGGAAAGTGGTTTAAACCCCAAAATAAAATGGCCTAATGATGTATTGTTAAATGATAAAAAGGTTTGTGGTATACTAACTGAGATGAGTAGTGAGATGGACTATATTCATTATGTTATTATAGGAATTGGTATCAATGTGCATACAAAAGAATTTCCGGAAGATTTAAAGAAGAGGACCACCTCTATTGCTCTTGAAGGAAAGATAATAAAGAGAAGTCGTTTAATCTGTAAGCTTGTAGAGCATTTTAATAGATATTATAAAGTTTTTTTAGAAACAGAGGATTTATCTGCTTTTACCAGTGAATATAATGAGCTACTGGTCCATAAGGACAAGAGTATTCAGGTTGTTTCAATAAATTCAAAAAAAGAAGGAATTGCTAGGGGTATTGATGCTACGGGAAGTCTGTTATTAGAATTGCCGGATGGAAGGGTACAACCCATAATTTCTGGAGAAGTATCCGTAAGAGGGCTTCAGGGATACATTTAGAAGTATAGTGAAAGAATAGAAAGGAAAGAGTATGGAACAGGAAAGCTTGGTATTATGTGCATCCAGTTCATATGAACAAAAATATTATTTGAATGAAATATTCTCCAGACTGCCGGAGGCGGTAAAAGAGGAGTTACAGATTATGTGTGTACTCTTTACAGAAGATGTTGGAGGTATTCTCACACTGAGGTTTGATGAGGATGGCAGTTTATTATTTGAAGTATCCTCTGATGAAGGTGATTTACTTTTTGATGAGGTGGGCAGCATACTTAAGGTAAAGGAATTACAGCGTACCAAGTATGAACTGTTAGAAGCTTTGGAACTTTACTACCAGGTATTTATTTGTAAGAAAGATATTCCCACTTCTCTAAGTGGAGATATATAAATATAAAAAAGAAAGGGAGTAGGTTATTATGGTACGTCATATTGTGATGTTTGAATTTCAGAAGGAAGCAGAAGGGAAAAGTGCATTACAGAATGCTGTAATTGCAAGAGACAGGCTGTATGCTTTGGTGGACAAGATTCCAGTTATTCGTCGTATGGAGATAGGAATCAACGATGGTGAGGCGGATGAAACAAACTATACCTTATGTCTGACTGTTGATTTTGACAATTTTGACGACTTGCAGACATACTCTCTTCACCCAGATCATTTGGAGGTTGGAGCATTCATTGGAAGGGTGCGTCTAAGTCGTGCCTGTGTAGATTATACGATGGATGAAGGATAAGTGAGGAGTAGGACATGTTACTGGTTGTAGATATTGATAATACTAATTTTACCTTTGGCGTATTTCAGGAAAATGAACTTAAGCTGACCCTTCGTATGACAACAAAGATTCCAAGAACTTCAGATGAATATGGAATTTTTATCTGTGAGGTCCTTAAAAACCAAGGACATAAAGTAGAGGAGATTGAGGATGTCATTATTTCCTCAGTGGTTCCTAATGTTATGTATTCCTTCCAGCATGCTATAATGAATTATTTTAACCGCAAGCCAATTATAGTAGGAGCAGGGACAAAGACTGGAATCAAAGTAAAAACGGCCAATCCAAAAGAAGTAGGTCCGGACAGAATTGTAGATGCTGTAGCAGCCTTTAATCTGTATGGTGGACCGGTTCTTGTAATTGATTTTGGTACGGCGACTACCTATGATTTAATTACAGAAGATGGAACATTTGAGGTGGGTGTTACAAGCCCGGGAATTCGCATTAGTGCCAATGCCTTGTGGAAAAATACGGCTTCTCTTCCTGAGATTGAGATAAAGAAACCTAAAACAATCTTAGCAAGAGATACAGTAACTAGTATGCAGGCAGGACTTGTTTATGGATACATTGGACAGACGGAATATATTATTCGTAGAATGCGGGAAGAGTCCGGTTTGAAGGATATGAAGGTAGTAGCTACCGGAGGATTAGGTAACATTATTGCCTCCGAACTGCCATGCATCAATGTATATGACCCACAACTTACATTAAAGGGATTAAACATTATTTATAAAAAATATAAAGGAATTATATAAGGAATTTTATGAGTGTACAAGTAGGAAACGTGATGATTAAGGGGAATCTGATTCTGGCTCCAATGGCCGGAGTGACCGATCTCCCTTTTCGTCTGTTATGTAAGGAGATGGGTGCTGATCTAATCTACACAGAGATGGTCAGTGCCAAAGGAATCTATTATGACAATAAGAATACAGAAGGTCTTTTACAAGTCATGGAGGAGGAGAGGCCTGTAAGCCTTCAGTTATTTGGTTCAGATCCGGAATTAATGGCTGAGATGGCAAAAAAGATTGAATACCGTAACTTCGACATCCTGGATATTAATATGGGATGTCCCGTGCCAAAGGTAGTGAATAACGGAGAAGGCTCTGCTCTTATGAAAAATCCTAAGCAGATTGGGAAAATTGTCCGTGCGGTAAGCCAAGCTATAGATAAACCGTTAAGTGTAAAAATTCGTAAAGGTTTCTCTAATGAGGAGTGTAATGCGGTAGAGGTAGCCAAGATTATTGAAGACAATGGTGCAGCAGCTGTGGCTATTCATGGACGAAGCCGAGAACAGTATTATAGCGGTAAATCAGATTGGGATGTGATTGCTAGGGTTAAGGAAGCGGTATCTATCCCGGTATTTGGTAATGGTGATGTAACCTCTCCGGAGACTGCGAAGCAACTATTAGACCATACAGGTTGTGATGGTATTATGATTGCCAGAGGAGTGAGGGGAAATCCATGGTTATTTACACAGATTAAAACCTATCTTCAGACAGGAGAACACTTACCAAAGCCTTCGATAAAGGAAGTAGCTGACATGATTAAGCGCCATGGTAGGCTTCAGGTGCAGTTCAAGGGAGAATATCTAGGTATACGAGAAATGCGCAAGCATGTAGCTTGGTACACAGCTGGATATCCGGATTCTGCGCGTCTTAGAAGTATGGTAAATGAAGTGGACACTCTAGAGTCATTAGACTACCTCTTGGATTCTTATCTGGAGCGGTGTCGACAATTATTTGGAAATTAAATTATTATTAAACAAATTGAAATATATTATTACAATTACGAGCAGAGTGTGTAATGAATGAACACCTTGTTCCGCTTCATCGGATATTCGGTGGAAAAGAGGAACGACTGAATCGGTTAAAGTTAACGTCCAGCATGTGCCTAGGTTCTTTCGATACGGGCTATCACACATGTTAATGGATACTACAGATTATGAAGGAATCTTTCCAATCTTTTATAACTATCATATTAGATATTTTAATTTAGGAATTCTTAATACTATTGGCAATGACCTGGTGGAGGTTGATCATACTCTCGGAATTTGGTTCAGCAGCCAAGTACATTGCCAATTCAATTCTAGAAGTTTTCCATGTGCCCTACTGATCTATTTTCCCGAAAGAGTATTTTCTGTGCCTCAATTCCTACAGTAACTACATGTGATTGTTACTGTTTCAGAAGGACTTAAGGATGAATATGGTACAACGAGTGAGAGACTGCAAAGATGCACGGCTTTTTATAGAATTTGAAGAAGGAATGCCAAAGTACTTAAAAATTCTGACTGTATTATAATGTTAACAGATTTACCAAAGTAATGTGTAAATTTAAAAATCTATTATTCAATAGTACCAAAAATATATTTTATGTAAAAAATTTGTTGCATTTTAAAAGTAAAACGTATATTATTATGTACTAGA
>JAEZPG010000074.1 GCA_023413555.1 Bacillota bacterium
GTGACGTTGATATGGCGAAAGAAATGGTTAAGTACTCCAAGGATAGTATTCTTCAGCAGGCAGCACAGTCTATGCTTGCACAGGCTAATCAGTCTACTCAGGGTGTTCTTAATTTATTAAGATAATATTAATGTGGTATCATACAAAGAGAAGCTTAGGTTTTATGACCTAGGCTTTTCTTTTATTAGATAGAAGCGTGTCGGACGGGTTCATAGTAGAAGATTTCATAGGAGTTAAGACAAACCAAGACAAACAAATGAAATATGTGGAACAGAGTATATGGGACAGACGCATATGAAAACGAATAAGGCAGTGAATAAAAGCAGGTATCATAGAAAACAATAGGCGGAGAGTTTTGCAAGCAGAACTCGTTGTTCAAAATAAAGATATAGTCTCCCCTTGTTGTGAAATGTACTTTATGATAAAATAAAATATATTAATAGAATAATGTAGTACATTAATGTGGTTAGACAGGAGGTTTTTATGGGGTTTATTATAATTATAGCTGGAATATGTATTGCAGAGCACTTTATTAAAAGGTATGTAGTGCAACATGTTAAGCCAGGTACACGTATTATGAATGATAACATCACCTTTCATCACTATCATAATAAAGGGGTAGCATTAAATGTATTACAGGATCATGTAAAGGTCGTTAAGATAGTTACAGGCACAATGATAGGTATTCTGTTGGTTATGCTTGGATGGCTCATAGGTCAAAAAAAAGGTTTTCTTTGTAAGCTTGGCCTTAGCCTTATGATAGGTGGCGCTTTGAGTAATTTTGTTGATCGTATAAAAAATGGGGATGTATTTGATTACTTCAGTGTCAACCATGGTAAAAAATTAAAGAATGTGATATTTAATATTGCTGATGTAGCGGTTGTGTTAGGTGGAATTTTAGTAGCTATCGGCGAGATCTTTTGCTCTAGGAATAAATGACAATGGTTGCTTGCGTAACTTAAATGGTTGCGCAAGCAATAGCTTTGTAAAATTAAGACAGATGAAAGAGGTTAATGAGAATGATTGGAAAAGGGTTTGATAACAAAAAATATTTAAAGATGCAATCGGAACACATTAGAGAAAGAATTGCCCAGTTTGACAATAAGCTATATCTAGAGTTTGGTGGAAAGTTATTTGATGACTACCATGCATCTCGTGTGTTACCTGGTTTTGAACCATCCAGTAAGCTGCAAATGCTTATGCAGCTAAGGGATCAGGCTGAAATACTTTTTGTTATTAGTGCAGAGGATATTGAGAGAAATAAAATACGTGGTGATTTGGGCATTACATATGATATGGATGTTTTGCGTCTTATAGAAGAATATAAAAATGCTGGTTTATATGTAGGAAGTGTAGTTATCTCCCAATATTCTGGACAGAATAGTGCCAATCATTTCAGACAGAAGTTGGAGAAGAAAGGAATTGTTGTATACTACCATTACATCATCGAGGGTTATCCTAATAACGTCGACCTAATTGTAAGTGATGAGGGATATGGTAAAAATGATTATGTGAAAACTACTAGACCATTGGTAGTAGTTACTGCACCCGGTCCTGGAAGTGGTAAGATGGCAACTTGTCTATCCCAGCTTTACCATGAACATAAACATGGAATAAATGCTGGTTATGCTAAATATGAAACCTTCCCAATTTGGAATTTACCTTTAAAGCATCCAGTCAATCTTGCATATGAGGCGGCTACTGTGGATTTGAATGATGTCAATATGATTGATCCATATCATTTAGAAGCATATGGTGTCAGAACCGTTAATTATAATCGTGATGTTGAAATCTTCCCTGTTCTAAATGCCATGTTTAACCGTATATATGGAACCAGTCCATATAAATCTCCTACAGACATGGGGGTAAATATGGCTGGTAACTGTATTATAGATGATGAGGCTTGTTGTGAAGCTTCTAAACAGGAAATAATAAGACGTTACTTTGAAACCTTAGATAAGATTGCCTGCGATACGGCAAAACCTTCTGAGTTGGATAAGGTGAAGTTGTTAATGAATCAGTGCGGCGTTTCTTTAGAAGACCGATTGGTAGTAGGGGCAGCTATTAAAAGAGCACAGGAGACCGGTTGTGCTGCTGCAGCTATGGAACTACAAGATGGGACAATTATCACTGGTAAGAATTCTGATTTATTAGGGCCTTCAGCAGCCTTGATTTTAAATGCCATCAAAAAGCTAGCAGGAATAGAAAAAGAAGTACATGTGATTTCTCCACAAGCCATAGAACCTATTCAAAAATTAAAGGTAAACTATTTTGGCAATAAAAACCCAAGACTTCATATAGATGAAGCATTGATTGCCCTATCCATTAGTGCAACAACGGATGCCAATGCCAAGCTGGCATTAGAGCAGTTACCTAAACTTCGTGGAAGTCAGGTACATACTACAGTTAGATTGGCTAAAGTAGATAGTGGTATGTTTAAGAAACTGGGGGCTCAGCTTACTATGGCAAGTTTAGCATTAAAGAAAACGATATAAGTATAAGTAAAAAACTCCTGTATCAGAATGGTTGAGATACAGGAGTTTTTTTATTTATTTAATCAAATCTCTAATGACTTCCCCTGCAATTATCAGCCCTGCTACCGATGGAACAAAGGCAGTACTGCCAGGTGTTTGTCTTTTTCCAGAGGCTTTTATATCAAGGGCCAAAGGCTTTAAAGGTTCTTCCTTGGAATAGACGACCTTACATTTTTTGATTCCTCTGGCTTTTAGCTCACGTCTCATTACTTTAGCCAGTGGGCACACTGATGTCTTATAGATATCTGTGACCTCGAATCTGGTAGGATCTAATTTATTACCGGCTCCCATAGAGCTAATGATAGGAGTACCAGTCTTATCACATTGAATCACAAGCTCTATTTTGCCTGTAACTGTATCTATAGCATCCACCACGTAATCATACTTAGAAAAATCAAATTCTCCCGCCGTTTCAGGGGTAAAGAAATGTTGATACGTATTTACAGTAGCGTCTGGATTAATGTCTAGAACTCGATCCTTCATAACGTCTACTTTATATTTTCCTACGGTGGAATGAGTGGCGATGATTTGACGATTCATATTGGAAAGACAAACCGTATCATTATCGATGATATCAAGAGTACCTATTCCACTACGCGCCAAGGCTTCTATTACAAAGCCTCCTACACCGCCAACTCCAAATACAGCAATTCTTAAGGAAGATAATTGATCAATTGCTTCCCACCCCAAGAGTAGGGCAGTACGTTCAAACTGACTATTCAACATAGTTACCTCATTTCTGTGGATAATTACTCACAATCATGTATCCTATGTGGATAACATTACTGACTAATTATAACACATCTATTGGTGTATATCAGTATTTTCCTGATATTTCAATGCAGCCCCTACAAAACCTTTAAACAGAGGATGAGGTCTATTTGGACGGGACTTGAATTCAGGGTGGGCCTGAGTAGCAATAAACCATGGATGGTTTTTAAGCTCAATCATTTCAACAATGCGGCCATCTGGAGAGATACCGGATAAGGTCATACCTGCACTTTCCAGATCATCCCGATAGTAGTTATTTACCTCATAACGGTGTCTATGACGTTCTTCAATGAGATTACTATTGTATACATCGTGGGAGTTTGTACCTTCCTTTAGTACACAAGGGTAGGAGCCGAGTCTTAGGGTCCCTCCAATATCTTCTATGCCATCTTGTTCAGGCATCAGGTGGATTACCGGATGTGTAGTGCTTGGATCTAATTCAGCACTATGTGCATCAGCTAAACCAGCTACATGTCGAGCATATTCTACAATTGCCATTTGCATACCAAGGCATAGGCCAAGAAATGGTACACTGTGTTCCCTAGCATACTCAATAGAGGTAATCATTCCTTCAATTCCTCGGTTTCCGAAGCCTCCAGGAACAATAACACCACTTACATCACCAAGTATTTCAGCTACATTTTCTTCAGTTACTGTTTCAGAATCCACCCATTTTATATCAATAGAGGATTTATGAGCCACTGCACCATGCTTTAAAGACTCTACAACACTGATATAAGCATCATGAAGCTTAGTATACTTGCCTACTAAGGCTACGGTTACTTCATGTTCCGGGTTCTTTAGTGCATGAACCATATCCTGCCACTCCTGTAGGTTAGGAGATGGGCAGTCAATATTTAAACATTCACAAACAATGTCAGCCAAATGTTCCTTCTCCATAGCCAGGGGAGCTTCATATAAGGTTTCCACATCCATATTCTGAATTACGTGTTTACTAGGAACATTACAGAACAAAGCAATCTTTTCTTTAATGCCCTTCTCTAATGGTAGCTCCGTACGACAGACGATGACGTCCGGTTGGATTCCCATACCTTGTAGTTCCTTTACACTGGCTTGCGTAGGCTTGGTTTTCATTTCACCAGAAGCCCTAAGGTATGGAATTAAGGTTACATGAATTAAAATGGCATTTTCACGTCCAATATCATGCTGAAATTGCCTGATGGATTCTAAGAATGGCTGACTTTCAATATCCCCAACAGTGCCACCTACTTCGATAATGGCAATTTCCTGTTTGTTGCAGCCGTCATTACGATAGAAACGGCTTTTTATCTCATTTGTGATATGAGGAATTACCTGAACAGTGCCTCCACCAAAATCACCTCGCCGTTCCTGGTTCAGTACAGACCAGTAGATTTTGCCGGTGGTTACATTGGAGCGTTTGGTTAATTTTTCATCGATAAATCGTTCGTAGTGTCCAAGATCCAAGTCGGTTTCTGCACCATCATTTGTTACAAATACCTCACCATGCTGGATAGGATTCATAGTACCCGGATCGATGTTGATATAGGGATCGAATTTTTGCATAGTTACCGTATACCCTCTGGACTTTAGTAATCTTCCCAGGGAGGCAGCTGTAATGCCCTTACCTAAACCTGAGACAACACCACCTGTTACGAATACGTATTTTACAGCCATTTATATTCCTCCTTTATATATGTTGGTTTTACATGTTCAAAATTAATCAAAAATATATTATAACGTGGTGTAGAAGGAAAATCTACATATTTCTCAGTAAAAGAAGATTTTTCTAATTATATGAAGCTGGATGTTTTTTTTGTTAATCATATTAAGTATAAGATTAAGGATATTAGGTGTGACATCGCTACCTTTAATTAGGGTGTTCACTATTTGGACAAAATATTAGTATATCCTAGAAGGGAATGAGAAAAATATAGATAGACAGTTTATAGTTATTTCATATTTTCTTATGGAATTTTAAGAGAATAGTCTATTGATTTATAAATGAGCTTTCATTATAATGGGAATGACTGTATGTAAAAGAAATCTAACATTCTGAGTATATAAGAGTAATAGCAGGTAAACTGATATAGAGGATAGAAACACAAGATAGAGGAGGCGTTTGCATGGATAATAACTACGACAAGAAGAAGCAAGATAATAGAAAAAATGATAATAGAAAACGAAATAATCGTACGAATATAATTATTGGTATTGTCATTACAGTTATTCTATTTTTAATGTATACCTATATGAATCAGATGATTCAGGAAAGCACTTATAAGGAGCAGAGCTATAAAGAGTTCATGGTAAAATTAGAGGATAAGCAGCTTAAGACAGTAACGGTACTGTCTGATCGTGTGGAATATCAGCTGAAATCCCAGGCAGAGGATGATAAAAATGTATATTATGCAGCAAGAATCTATGATGAAAACTTATTAGAGCGATTAAAAAGTTCAGATGCCGATTATAAAAGTAAGATTACCAGTACAAGCTCGGGTATTGTAAGTGCAATTGTAAGTTATGTATTACCAATGGCATTGATTTGGGTGGCCTTCTGGTTTGTATTCCGTATGATTTCTCGTAATGGTGGCGGAATGATGGGTGTTGGTAAGAGTACTGCCAAGGTTTATGTAGAAAAAGAAACCGGAGTAACTTTTGCTAATGTAGCTGGTCAGGAGGAAGCGAAGGAATCTCTTTCCGAAATGGTTGATTTTCTTCATAATCCGGCCAAGTATACTAAGATTGGTGCTAAACTTCCAAAAGGAGCGTTGTTGGTAGGACCTCCTGGAACAGGAAAGACTTTGCTTGCTAAGGCAGTAGCTGGAGAAGCCAAGGTACCATTTTTCTCTCTGTCTGGTTCTGACTTCGTAGAGATGTTTGTTGGAGTAGGTGCTTCGAGAGTTAGGGATTTGTTTAAAGAAGCGCAAGCGAAGGCACCATGTATTATATTTATTGATGAAGTAGATGCTATTGGTAAGAGCCGCGACACTCGTTATGGCGGTGGTAATGATGAAAGAGAGCAGACCTTAAATCAGCTTCTTTCAGAGATGGATGGATTTGATTCCTCCAAAGGTCTTGTAATCTTAGCAGCTACAAATCGTCCGGAGGTATTGGATAAGGCACTTCTTCGTCCAGGTCGTTTTGATCGAAGGATTATTGTAGATAAACCTGACTTAAAAGGTCGTAAGGATGTTTTGAGAGTCCATGCTAAGGATGTGTTAATGGATGATTCCGTAGATTTGGATGCAATTGCTTTGGCTACATCAGGAGCTGTAGGTTCCGATCTTGCCAATATGATAAATGAAGCAGCGATAATGGCAGTTAAGGATGGACGAACTGCAGTATCTCAGGCTGACTTATTTGAGTCTGTTGAGGTTGTTATTGCAGGTAAAGAAAAGAAGGATCGTATTCTTGGAAAAGAAGAGAAGAAAATTGTAGCATACCATGAAGTTGGCCACGCTTTGGTTACAGCCTTGATTAAAGAATCTGAACCAGTTCAAAAGATTACCATTGTACCTAGAACTATGGGATCTCTTGGTTATGTGATGCAGGTACCAGAGGAAGAAAAGTATTTGATGACGAAGGAAGAAATGTTGACTCGTATTACCACCTTATTTGGTGGCCGTGCAGCAGAGCAGATTATTTTTAACTCAATTACAACGGGTGCAAGCAATGATATCGAAAAGGCTACTGAATTAGCTAGAGCCATGGTAACCCAATATGGTATGTCCGATGAATTTGGCCTAGTTTGCTTAGAATCTGTAGAAAATAAGTATTTAGACGGTCGAACAGTAATGAACTGTGCAGATTCAACCGCAAGCCAGGTGGACCAGGTAGTCATGAGACTTTTGAAGGAATGCTATAAGAGAGCTGAGGAACTTCTAAGTAATAATAAAGAAGTCCTAGATAAGATTGCAGAATTCCTGTATGAGAAAGAGACTATTACCGGTAAAGAGTTTATGGATATCTATCATAAGGTAACTGGCATAGAAGTGAAGAGTAAAGATACCCTTGAGCTAGATATTAAATAAGATAGAAATAGATATTAAACAGAAATCAGGAGATGACTAGTAGCAGACTTATGGAATGCTACTAGTCATGTTTTGACATAAGGGAGATAAATGATATGTTTGATATTGAAGAGGAATTAAAAAAGCTGCCTACTAAGCCGGGAGTTTATATCATGCATGATAAAAAGGATGAAATTATCTATGTAGGTAAGGCCATAAGCTTAAAGAACCGGGTGAGACAGTATTTTCAAAGCAGTCGAAATCTGACGCCAAAGATTGTACAGATGGTGTCTCACATCGACCATTTTGAATATATAATAACAGATTCTGAGATGGAAGCACTTGTGCTGGAATGTAATTTGATTAAAGAACATCGACCAAAATACAATACCATGCTTAAAGATGATAAAAGCTATCCTTTTATTAAGGTAACTGTTCAGGAGGAGTATCCAAGAATTCTGGTTACTAGGGAAATGAGGAAGGATAAGGCCAAGTATTATGGTCCGTATACTAGTGGCACAGCAGTAAAGGACACTGTTGAGTTACTTCGTAAAATATTCAAACTTCGAACTTGTAATCGTAATCTGCCAAGAGATATTGGTAAGGAGCGAGCCTGTCTCTATGCCCATATTGGACAGTGTGATGCACCATGCCAGGGAAGTATTAGCCTAGAGGATTATAAAAATAATGTGAATCAAGCTATGGAAATGCTAAATGGAAACTTTAAACCTGTCATTGAGATGTTAACAGAGAAGATGCAGGCTGCTTCTGCACAATTCGCATTTGAGGAGGCTGCCGAATACAGGGATTTAATTAACAGTGTAAAATTCGTGCTGCAAAGACAGAAAATCACCTCGTTGGATCAGGAGGATAGAGATATTATTGCTTTTGCAAGAGCCATGGATGAGGCGGTTGTACAGGTATTTTTTATCCGCAGTGGAAAGCTGATTGGACGGGAACATTTTCGACTTACAGGGGTGGAGCACATTTCACGAAGTGAGGTTATGACAAGCTTTGTAAAGCAATTTTACTCTGGGACACCATTTGTGCCTAAAGAACTGGTTTTACAGGAACCAGTGGAAGAGCAAGAGGTAATTGAGCAGTGGTTGACTACCAAGAGAGGCCAGAAAGTCTATATTCGGATACCTCAAAAGGGAGATAAAGAGAGATTAGTGGAGTTGGCAGCAAAAAATGCATCTCTGGTACTGCAGCAGGATTCAGAGCGTATTGCAAGAGAGGAAAAGAAGACGATAGGTGCAGTAAAAGAAATCGCAGACATACTTGGACTTGGGGTGTTAAATCGTATGGAGTCCTTTGATATCTCCAATACCAATGGTTTTGAGAATGTAGGTTCTATGGTAGTCTTTGAAGCAGGAAAGCCAAAACGTAATGATTATCGTAAATTTAAAATAAAATGGGTGAAGGGTGCTGATGATTATGCCTGTATGCAAGAAGTCCTCACAAGACGATTTACCCATGGGATTGAGGAAGCAAAAGAGTTGACAGAGAAATCCATTTCCTTGAATACTGGTAGCTTTACCAGATTCCCAGACCTAATTTTAATGGATGGCGGAAAAGGACAGGTAAACATAGCGTTAAAGGTAATGGAAGAACTTCATATCAGCATTCCGGTTTGTGGCATGGTTAAGGACGATAACCATAGAACGAGAGGTTTGTATTATAACAATAAAGAACTTCCAATCGATCAGAGAAGTGAGGCATTTAAGTTGATTACCAGAATTCAGGATGAGACTCATCGATTTGCCATTGAATATCACAGGAGTCTTCGTTCTAAAAACCAGGTCCATTCAGTATTAGATGATATAAAAGGGATTGGTCCTTCTAGAAGAAAAGCATTGATGAAGCATTTTAAAGGGATTGAAGAGATTAAAGAGGCTACTTTGGAAGAACTGAAAGGGGTGCCTAGTATGAATCAGAAAAGTGCAGAACAGGTGTACAATTTCTTTCACTAGTCAGTAATCCGTGCCTAATTACATTGCGACTAATTCAGAAATATGGTAGAATTATCATATGTTTTATAATTTGATTAAAAAAAGAAATAAATTTTAGATAGAAAGGTCGGATAATATGTATTCAGTGGCATTAGCAGAACTTATAGAGAAAATGAACCTTGAGAATTGCACACCAGATATCGACACTGATAAAATTCAGATTACACAGACAGATGTGAATCGTCCAGCGCTACAGTTGGCAGGTTTCTTTGATTATTTTGACTCTAATCGAATACAAGTTATTGGTAATGTAGAGCATACTTATATGCAGAAGATGTCCCAGGATCACGGAGTAAAGACATTAAGTAGAGTTTTTGAATATCAGATACCATGTATCGTATTTTGCCGAGGGCTTGATGTAGATGATGCCTATATTGAACTTGCTAAGAAATATAACATTCCTATTTTAAGGACACAGCGTTCGACTTCTTCCTTTATGGCAGAGGTAATCCGTTGGCTGAATGTAGAGTTAGCACCAATGATATCTATTCATGGAGTATTGGTGGATGTTTATGGTGAAGGTGTTATGATTATGGGGGAAAGCGGAATTGGTAAGAGCGAAGCAGCTTTGGAGCTAATTAAGAGAGGGCATCGCTTGGTATCTGATGATGTGGTTGAGATTCGAAAGGTAAGTGATGATACTTTAATAGGTTCTGCTCCTGATGTTACAAGACATTTCATTGAGCTACGAGGTATTGGCGTCATAGATGTAAAAACCCTGTTTGGTGTGGAAAGTGTAAAGAATACTCAGTCCATAGATTTGGTAATCAAATTGGAGGAATGGAATAAATCTGCAGAATATGATCGACTAGGTTTGGAAGAGCAGTATACAGAATTTTTAGGCAATAAAGTAGTATGTCATTCTATACCGATTCGACCGGGTCGTAATCTAGCAATAATTTGTGAGTCGGCAGCTGTCAATTACCGTCAGAAAAAGATGGGATACAATGCTGCAAGAGAGCTATATAATCGCGTGACAAGTAATTTTATGAAAAAATAGAGAAATTTAAACAAATTAGGAGGATAGTTTTATGTATTACGTGGGAGTTGATGTTGGAGGGACCACAGTAAAGTTAGGAATATTCACATTTAAGGGTGATTTAATAGACAAGTGGGAGATACCAACCCGTAAGGAAAATAGCGGTGAATTTATTCTCGGAGATATAGCTAAGACTGTGTTAGCCAAATTAGAGGAACTCCGTATATCAAAAAAGGAGGTAGAAGGTATTGGTATTGGTGTACCAGGACCTATTACTGAAGATGGTTTAGTTTTAAAATGTGCCAATCTAGGTTGGGGTGTATTTAACGTGGCTGAAGAAGTTATTCGCTTAACCGGAATCAATAATGTTAAGGTTGGTAATGATGCCAATGTTGCAGCATTAGGAGAAATGTGGAAGGGCGGTGGAGAAGGTTTTAAGAGCCTTGTTATGATAACACTCGGAACAGGCGTCGGTGGAGGAGTGATTCTGAATGGGAAGATTCTTACTGGTTCTAAGGGTGCTGCAGGAGAGATTGGTCATCTGGTTATTCGCTTAGATGAATCGGATAGCTGTGGCTGTGGAAAGCAAGGATGCCTTGAACAATATGCTTCTGCCAAAGGTATTGTAAAGGAAGCAAAGCGAGCTTTTGCTCGCGTTACGACACCATCTCCTCTTAGAGAATTGGAGACTTTAACGGCAAAGGATATCTTTGATTATGCTAAATCGGGAGATCAACTTGCTATGGAATTAGTGGATGATTTGGGACGTAACCTAGGACTTGCCTGTTCTCATATTGCTCAAATCCTGGATCCAGAAGCTTTTGTTATTGGAGGCGGGGTGTCTAAAGCAGGAACCATATTATTGGATGTAATTAAGAAGAATTATAATGATAAGGTAATGTTCGCGTTGAAGGATAAGCACTTTTGTCTGGCAACATTGGGAAATGATGCTGGAATCTACGGATCTGCCCGCATGGTAATGGAATAATTTAGAACCAAATAAATAGAAAGAAAGCTGCTGTATGTCAGGATTATCATAGTGAACTTGCCATACAGCAGTTTTTATATTGATTTAACTTAGAAGGTATTGTATGATAACAGTAAAATGCTTATGAAAATAATTCTGACTAAACGGATTTATTATAGTATTAAAAGTGTTAGTATCATATACTAACACTATAGAATTTATGGAAAACAGGTAGAAGTATGGATAGATTAATGAAAGATAAACTATGTGAGATTGTAGGCAAGGAAAACGTTTTAGCAGAAGAACCAATGAGTTTTCATACCACTTTTCGAATTGGTGGACCAGCAGATTATTTTGTAACTCCAAATTCACCGGAGCAGATATCCCTTACCATTTTGTTTTGTAAACAAAATAACCTTCCTTTTTATATTATTGGCAATGGAAGTAATCTATTGGTTGGTGATTATGGATTTCATGGAGTAATTATTCAAGTTGGAACCCATTTTGAACAGGTTACCTTTGAAAAAATAGATGATGTTAAATGTAGAGTAACAGCCGGAGCTGGTATTCTTCTTAGCAAATTATCGGATAAGATTGCAAGAAGAGGACTTACTGGGTTTGAGTATGCTTCCGGGATACCTGGAACCCTTGGTGGAGCAATTACTATGAATGCAGGTGCTTATGGTGGAGAGATGAGACAGAATATTGTAAGCGCCACTGTAATTAATGAAGAAGGAGTAATACAGGTTCTCGCCAAAGAGGAACTGGAGCTTGGCTATCGTACAAGTATTATTCAAAGAAAAGGATTTGTTGTCATACAAGCTGTATTTGAATTTGAGACAGGAGACCCTACAGAGATTAAGGCAAAGATTGATGATTTTACAGTCAGAAGACGAGATAAACAGCCATTGGAATATGCCAGTGCTGGAAGTACCTTTAAACGTCCAGAAGGTTATTATGCCGGAAAGTTGATTATGGATAGTGGACTAAGGGGGTTTCAGGTTGGGGATATTATGATTTCCGAAAAGCACTGTGGTTTTGTTATTAATCTGGGTAGAGGTACTGCTAGTGAAGTACTGACACTGATTGATGAGGTGCAGCGAAGAGTATTCGAACAGTTTGGAGTTAATCTGGAGCCAGAGGTTCGGATGATAGGACAATTTTCTAAGAAAGTATAACACACTGGTTGTACTTTTTGAAAGGATAGGATGCTTATGAGGTTTATTATGGTAACTGGCATGTCTGGAGCAGGCAAAAGCTCAGTGCTAAAGATGTTAGAGGATATGGGGTATTTTTGTGTAGATAACCTTCCTATCCAACTTATACTGAAGTTTGCTCAGTTGACAGTAGAAAGTTCTGCCAAAATAGATAAGGTGGCGTTAGGAGTTGATATCCGAAGTGGACAGAATCTGGATAGTCTGGAAGGGATTCTAGATGAGCTGACAGAATCCAATATCAAATATGAAATATTATTTTTAGATGCTAACACGGACATACTTATGAAACGATATAAAGAAACAAGACGAACCCACCCTCTTGCAAGAGAAGGGAGAGTGGATAAAGGAATTGAGTTGGAGCGAGAAAAACTGGCTTTTTTAAAGAAGCAAGCCAATTATATTATAGATACTAGTATGCTTTTAATTCGTGAGCTTAAAGGAGAGATAGATAAAATCTTTCTTAGTAATGAGACCTATGGTAATTTCTTTATAACAGTTCTTTCCTTTGGATTCAAGTATGGGATTCCTGCAGATAGTGACCTGGTATTTGATGTTCGATTTCTTCCAAACCCTTACTATATACCAGAGCTAAAAGCTATGAGTGGTAACGACGAACCAGTTGCAAGCTATGTTATGGCTACATCTGCTGCGAAGGAATTTCTGAGTAAATTAGAGGACATGATTTATTTTCTGATTCCTAATTATATTTTGGAGGGTAAGAACCACCTGGTGGTTGCTATAGGGTGTACAGGGGGCAAGCATCGTTCAGTTACCCTTGCAAATGTAATTACAAACCGCTTATCTAAGCTTTCATATGGAGTAAAGGTAGAGCATAGGGATATAGAAAAGGATTCGCTAAGGAAGAAGTAGAGGGGATAAAATGTCATTTTCAAAGGAAGTAAAGGAAGAATTATCTAAACAGTATAGCAAAGGGCGACATTGTCAGATTGCTGAGATAGCTGCTATTATAAGCTTATGTGGTAATATTTCTATTAATCCAAAGGATGAGTATACCATACAAATTCATACAGAAATTCTTCCTGTAGCAAGAAAGTACTTTACATTATTAAAAAAAACATTTAATATAAATACTGAAATTTCTGTTAAGAGAAATCAATACTTAAAACGAAACAAGACATATCTACTGACAGTAAAGAATAAACAGGACTCTCTTAGAGTGCTACAAGCTACAAAGTTGCTTAATGAAGAAGGAGATATAAAAGAAGATTTGTCAGTAGTGAGTAATCTTGTTGTACAGAATTCCTGTTGCAAGCGAGCATTTTTGAGAGGTGCTTTTTTAGCTGCAGGATCTATAAGTGATCCAGCTAAGACGTATCATTTTGAGATTGCAGTAGCTACTAATGCTAAGGCAAAACAACTGCAGGCAATATTTAAAGTATTTGATATTGATGTCAAGATAATACTTCGGAAAAAGTATTATGTGGTATATATCAAGGAAGGCTCTCAGATTGTAGAAGCACTCAATGTTATGGAAGCCCATATCGCTCTAATGAATTTTGAAAATGTTCGAATTGTAAAAGAAATGCGCAATTCCATTAATCGTCAGGTTAATTGTGAAACAGCTAATATCAATAAGACGGTGGTTGCCTCCAGTAAACAATTGGAGGACATACTATATATCCAAAACCAGACTGGGTTAGGAAAACTTACAGAAGGGCTAGAAGAAATAGCTAGGTTACGTTTGGAATACCCGGAGGCTTCCTTAAAAGAGTTAGGTCAATTACTTGACCCACCTATAGGAAAATCTGGTGTTAATCATAGGTTAAGAAAAATCAGCATTATAGCGGACCATATTAGGGAACAAAAGGAGGAGATTAGTATATGATTTCAAAAAAGATTAGTATCAAACTTCCTACTGGATTGGAAGCTAGACCAGTTGCTTTGTTTGTTCAGGTTGCAAGCCAATATGAAAGTAAAGTGTATGTTGAAACTGGAAATAAGAGAGTAAATGCAAAAAGTATTATGGGCATGATGACATTAGGCCTTGCTGCTGGGGAAGAAGTAGACGTAATTGTAGATGGTGTAGATGAAGCTATTGCCATGGATAGCATTGAAAAGTATTTATCTTGTGAGATATAATGTCAGGAAGGTAAACGAAGTAAGTATATAATATTTTAAATCATGCGCTATGGAGGTTGGAGCACTAAGACCACCATAGCGTTTCGTTCATTCTCTGGAAATTGATACAGTTGTTTGCTAATTTACCGTAAAAATGATATGATTAACATGTTGTAACTTTGAGTAGTATTTAGAAGGTTGGTGCGAATAATGAAATATACTCATTTACACGTCCATACAGAATTCAGTCTGCTGGATGGTTCCAGTAAAATAAACGAGCTAATTACCAGAACCAAGGAATTAGGTATGGATAGTATTGCTATTACTGACCATGGTGTGATGTATGGTGTCATCGACTTTTATAAAGCAGCAAGAAAGCAGGGAATTCGACCTATTATCGGCTGTGAAGTTTATGTTGCACCTAATTCTCGCTTAGATCGTGAAGCAGGTGGAGAAGCAGGGAAATACAATCATTTAGTTCTTCTGGCAGAAAACAATACAGGATATCAGAATCTGATTAAGATAGTATCCAGAGGCTTTACAGAAGGCTTTTATTATAAACCAAGAATTGATGTAGAACTATTAGAGGAATATCACGAGGGAATCATTGCCTTGAGTGCCTGTCTGGCAGGAGAAGTTGCTTTTGATATAAGAAGGGGTTTTTATGAGGAGGCAAAAAAAGCAGCCTTAAGATTTCAGGAAATATTTGGAGAGGGCAATTTTTATCTAGAATTACAAGATCATGGCATACCAGAGCAGACTACGGTCAATCAGGGATTACTTCGTATGCATCAAGAGACAGGAATTCCATTAGTAGCTACCAATGATGTGCATTATATCAATGATACAGATGCTGTATCCCACGATATTCTTCTTTGTATCCAGACCCAGAAAAAGGTGTCGGATGAAGATCGAATGCGTTATGAAGGTGGGCAGTATTATCTTAAGTCCCCAGAAGAGATGGAGGCTTTATTTCCTTATGCCAAGGAAGCTTTGGAGAACACGGCAAAGATTGCTAAGCGGTGTAATGTTGAAATTGAATTTGGTAATTATAAACTTCCTAAGTTTGATGTACCCAAAGGGTATACCACTCAGGAATATCTTGAAAAGATTTGTACAGAAGGCTTAGAGAAGAGATATTTAAATCCTAGTAAGGAATTAAGGGATAGACTGGATTATGAGCTGTCAACTATTAGCGGAATGGGGTTTGTAGATTATTTTCTTATTGTATGGGATTTTATAAAATATGCCAAAGATAACGGTATAGCGGTAGGACCAGGAAGAGGTTCAGCAGCCGGAAGTATCGTAGCTTATTCACTGGGAATTACTAATATAGATCCCATCAAATATAATTTGCTGTTTGAGCGTTTTCTCAACCCAGAACGTCTCACTATGCCGGATATTGATATTGATTTCTGCTATGAACGACGTCAGGAAGTTATTGACTATGTAGTACGTAAATATGGGAAAGACCGTGTGGTGCAGATTGTAACCTTTGGTACCATGGCGGCAAGGCTTGTCATCCGTGATGTGGGGCGGGCTCTTGATCTTAGTTATGCCTATGTTGATACTATTGCCAAGATGATTCCTAATGAATTGGGGATAACCATAGAAAAGGCATTAAAAGGCAATAAAGAATTGAAGGAATTATATGATCAGGATGAGCAGGCCAAATATCTATTAGATATGTCCATGCGTTTAGAAGGTTTACCAAGACATACCTCTATGCATGCTGCCGGTGTTGTAATCAGTAAGTCAGCTGTGGACGAATATGTACCTTTATCCAAATCCTCGGATGACTCCATTACTACTCAGTATACTATGACCACATTAGAGGAACTGGGCCTTCTTAAAATGGATTTCTTAGGCCTTAGAACCCTGACAGTTATCCAAGAGGCTGTAAAACTTATTAACAGGAATGAGCCAGAAGAGAAAAGAATAGATATAGATAGAATCGATTATAATGATAAGATGGTCTTCAATATGATTAGTTCTGGCCGTTGCGAAGGTGTATTTCAGTTGGAAAGTGCTGGAATGATGAGTTTTATGAAGGAACTAAAGCCTCATAATATTGAAGATGTGATAGCAGGAATCTCCTTATACCGACCAGGTCCAATGGATTTTATTCCAAAATATATCAAGGGCAAGAATGAGACGGGAAGCATTCAATATGAATGCCCTCATCTAGAGCCAATCCTTGCTCCCACTCATGGTTGTATTGTATATCAGGAGCAGGTTATGCAAATCGTTCGAGATCTGGCAGGCTATAGCTATGGACGTAGCGATCTGGTCAGGAGAGCAATGTCCAAGAAAAAAGCTGATGTCATGGAGAAAGAACGAAAGAACTTTGTATACGGAAACCCTGAAGAGGATGTTATAGGTTGCGTAGGTAATGGTATTCCTGAGAAGGTAGCTCATCATATCTTTGATGAAATGATTGATTTTGCGAAATATGCTTTTAATAAATCCCATGCTGCAGCTTATGCAGTAGTCTCCTACCAGACTGCCTTTTTGAAATGCTATTATCCTGTTGAGTTTATGGCAGCGCTTATGACCTCAGTAATTGATAATGGTAATAAAGTTTCACAATATATTATGACCTGTCGACAGATGGGAATTCAGATTCTTCCTCCAGATATTAACGAGGGTGAGAAGGGCTTTAGTGTTATGGATAAATCGATCCGTTACGGCCTTTCTGCGATCAAAGGTTTAGGTGGTTCAGTCATAGATGCTATCGTAGAGGAACGAGCCAAAAGTGGGCCATTTACCTCATTAAAAGATTTTGCCAATCGGTTGAGTGGTAAAGAAGTTAATAAAAGGACTATTGAAAGCTTTATAAAGGCAGGGGCCTTTGATTCCATGCCAGGTACCAGAAAGCAAAAGATGATGGTGTATGTGCAGGTTTTAGATGGAGTAACCCAGGAGAAAAAGAAAAACTTAGCAGGCCAGTTAAGTCTCTTTGATTTTGCAGGGGAAGAACAAAGTATGCAGATGGAAGAAAGTTTCCCGAATGTAGGGGAATATCCAAAGGAGATGCTTCTGGTTTTTGAAAAAGAGGTCTTAGGCATCTATGTCAGTGGCCATCCATTGGAAGAATATGAAAGTCTGATGAGAAAGAATATAACGAATACTACACTGGATTTTATTATCGATGATGAGACAGATGCAGTAAAGGTAATGGATGGAGCAATGGCCATTGTTGGTGGTATGATTACATCCAAAGTCATTAAGACCACCCGTAATAATAGTGTAATGGCTTTTATAACCATAGAAGATTTATTTGGCACAGTGGAGGTCATTGTATTTCCTAGGGATTATGAGAAATATAGGAATTTGCTTTCTGAGGATAAAAAACTCTTTATTAAGGGTAAAATAACTGTGGAAGAGGATAAACCCGGTAAATTAATCTGCCAGAGTATTATTCCGTTTGAGGATGTGCCTAAGGATGTCTGGATTAAGTTTAAAGATAGGTCGACTTATTTGGAAATGAAAAATGACATTGAACAGATGATTGTAGATTGTGAGGGAAAAGATTATCTTTGGATCTATTGTGAATATGAGAAACAGAGAAAGAAAATCCCTCATATTAACTTAAATTCGGAGTTAATTACAAAATTTATCGAAATAGCTGGAAAAGAAAATGTTAAAGTTGTCGAGGCTAGTATTGATTAATCGAAGTAAATGAATTAAAATATAGCAAAATACGTCAATTACTTTAAATTAATAGGATTTTATTGGAGGTTGAATAGAGATGAGCAAAGAAGTAAATACCATAGGTATTTTAACAAGTGGTGGAGATGCACCAGGTATGAATGCTGCTATACGTGCTGTTGTACGTTCTGCATTGGCGAATGGAAAATCAGTAAAAGGAATTTGTAGAGGATATTCTGGACTTCTTGAGGAAGATATTATAGATATGGATGCTAAAAGCGTAGCTGATATCATCCAACGCGGAGGCACAATCCTTTATACTGCACGTTGCGCTGAAATGAGAACAGAAGAAGGTCAAAAAAAGGCAGCTGAAATATGTAAAAAGCATGGAATTGATGGACTTGTAGTTATTGGCGGTGACGGTTCCTTTCAGGGAGCAAGAAAACTTGCTTCTCTTGGAGTAAATACTGTTGGCCTTCCAGGAACCATTGATTTGGACATTGCTTGCACTGATTATACAATTGGATTTGATACAGCTGTAAATACTGCCATGGAAGCTATTGATAAGGTCCGTGATACTTCTACCTCACATGAAAGATGTAGTATCATCGAGGTAATGGGACGTAAGGCAGGCTATATTGCATTATGGTGTGGTATTGCCAATGGTGCTGAGGATGTACTGATTTCCGAGAGATACGATAATGATGAACAAAGAATCATTAATAGTATTATTGAGAAGAGAAAGATTGGTAAGAAACATCATATTGTTGTAAATGCAGAGGGTGTTGGTGACTCCTACGGTATGGCAAAACGTATAGAAGAGGCAACTGGAATAGAAGCGAGAGCAACTATTATTGGTCATATCCAACGTGGTGGAAGTCCAACCTGTAAAGATAGAGTATATGCCTCTATGATGGGCTCTAAAGCAGTTGATCTACTATGTGCGGGAAAAACCAATCGCGTTGTTGGATACCGAGATGGTATTTTTGTAGATTACGACATTATGGAAGCGTTGGAGATGAAGAAGGACGTAGATGAGTATATGTACCAGCTATCCAAAAAATTATCAAGATAAGTTATATTTTTATAACAGGGTGGAAAGATGATTACATACTTTTCATCCTGTTTCTTTAATCGATATGGAGGTTTTGTTGTGAGTAGACGAAAGAAATTTTTAAGTTACTATAAACCATATTTGCATATCTTTTTTACTGATATGCTGTGTGCTTTTCTTGCAGCCATTATTTCTTTGGTATATCCTTTGATTGTACGTTATATTACCAATGATTTATTAGTGTATACAGAAGCAGGAAAGGCTGTTAAAATGATTGCTTTATTGACTGGTTTTATGGTGGTATTGGCAATGATCGAATATATCTGCAACTATTATATCACCTATAAAGGACATATGATGGGTGCAAAAATGGAGTTTGATATGAGGAATGATATCTTTGCTCATTATCAGGAATTGCCCTACAGTTTTTTTGACAATGAGAAGACCGGTCAACTAATGTCCCGCGTTACCAATGACCTATTTGATATTACTGAGCTATTGCACCATGGACCTGAGGACTTGGTCATTTCCATTATTAAGTTTATTGGTGCCTTTGTGATTCTATGTACTGTAAATGTATATCTTACACTGACTGTCTTTTTGGTTATCATTATTATGTTTTTCTTTGCTTATTTTGTAAGAGGTAAGATGAAGAAAGCATTTCGGAAAAATCGTGAGAAAATTGCTGAGGTAAATGCCAGAATCGAGGATAATCTTTCCGGTATTCGTGTTGTAAAATCTTTTGCCAATGAAGAAGAGGAAATGGATAAGTTCAAAGAAGGAAATACACACTTTCTTCATAGTAAGAGGGATAGTTATAAGGCTATGGCCGACTATCACTCCGGGTTAAATTTCTTTCTTGCAATTATGAATGTAGTAGTTATTGCCGGTGGTGCACTTTTAATTGCTAAAGAAATCATAGATGTAAGGGACTTGGTGACCTTTCTCCTGTATATTAATATCTTAGTGGATCCTGTTAAAAAATTAATTAATTTTACCGAACAGTTTGAAAATGGTATTACAGGCTTTGAACGTTTTATGGATATTATGGAGATTGAACCGGACATTAAGGATGGCAAGGATGCTACAGATATAACAGAAGTAAAGGGAAGAATTTGCTTCGACAATGTTTCATTTCGTTATAACGATGCTAATAATGAAGTTTTCAGTAATATAAACTTGGATGTAGCTCCAGGAGAATATGTAGCCATAGTTGGGCAATCCGGTGTTGGAAAGTCTACAATGTGTAACTTGATACCAAGATTCTACGAGGTTAGTGAGGGAAATATTTACCTGGATGGTAGGGACATTAAAGATATTACAATAAAGTCTCTTAGAGATAGCATTGGCATTGTACACCAGGATGTTTATCTGTTTGCAGGAAGTGTATATGACAATATCCGATATGGCAAATTGGATGCCACAAGAGAGGAAATTATTCAGGCAGCCAAAAATGCCAATGCACATGAGTTTATTATGGAGCTTCCAGATGGATATGATACCTATATTGGACAGAGAGGAATCAAGCTGTCAGGAGGACAGAAGCAAAGATTAAGTATAGCTAGGGTATTTTTGAAGAATCCGCCGATTCTTATTTTTGATGAAGCAACCTCTGCACTAGATAACGAAAGTGAGAAAATAGTTCAGGCATCTCTGGAAACACTGTCAAAGAACAGAACTACTTTCGTAATCGCACATCGTCTGACTACTATAAAAAATGCAGAGAGAATCATTGTACTGACGGAAGAAGGTATTGCTGAATCCGGTACTCATAAAGAGTTGCTAAAAAAGAACGGAATCTACAGTTCTCTATATCAGTATAATCTCTCAGAATAGAAGCTCGTTTATCGTTTGAAAAAGGACTTGAAGATGATAGAAAATACTAAATTTATATTTTTTGATATTGATGGAACTCTGCTTAATGAAAAAGAAGAGGTTTCCTCCAGTACGGTTACCGCGTTAAAGCTACTAAAGCAAGCTGGACATCAGGTTTTTGTTTGTACAGGTAGAACTAAATGTATGCTGCCCAAAGTGATTACAGATCTTGATTTTGATGGCTATGTCTATGGTGGAGGTACTGCTTTAGAATACGAGGGTAAGCTGCTGCAATTAAAAAAACTTACCGTCGACCAGATTATACAACTTACGAAACTGATGAAGAAATACAAAGTGACCTATGTGTACGAAGGTCATGATAATGTATATGTAGAAAATCAAATCTTTCAGGAAGAACGTACCTACTATCGTAATTTTATACGTACACTTAGCAAGGTATGCATTGGTATTGATTCCTATGAAGAGATTAAAGCTAGTAAGGCTACCTGTGTTCTCCCGGTCAGTATGATGTTAGAAGAGGAAAAGGCATTTGTGGAAGAGTTGAATAAGAATTATCAGGTTATATTTCATGAACGTTTAGACAATGGAATTATGACGGATGGCCTTGTGGAAATATTGCCTAAGGGTTGGACAAAAGGTAAGGGAATTAAAATGATGGCAGCTAAGTTGGGATTTAGTATAGAAGATGCCATTGGCGTTGGAGATAGCAATAATGACTTGGAGATGTTAGAGGTTGTTAAGACTGCCATATGTATGGAAAATGGGTCAGAACAAGCCAAAGCGATAGCTGATTTCGTGACAAAGGGTGTCAATGAGGATGGGATTTTATATGCCATGAAAACTTTGAAGTATATTTAAAATAAGCTGGTCTAATTAGAACAAAGCGGAGCAAGTCCTTATGAGTGAGAGGCTTGCTCCGCTTTGGTAGTTTTATTCTTCGTCAGATGCCTCTTTGTTATCTTCAGCAGCATCAGAAATATTTATTGATACATATTCACGGTCGTTCTTATTTTCAGATTGGTTATTAGAATCATCTAAATCATCGAAATCATCAAAGTCATCATCGAAATCATCATCAAAGTCATCGAAATCATCGTTTGAATCTTTATTTGCCACTTTTTTTACTAAGTATACTACTCCGCCGATTATAGCTGCTAAAACTGTAGTAGCAAGTAAAAACTTTCCGAATTTTCTCATTATGTCATCTTCCTTTCTCAAATTTAATTATATCCTATTTTTATATTATAATTCTTTTTTACATAAAAGAAAAGATATTTTTGACCAAATGGTTAATTTGTGTATTGCTAGAAAAATATTCATATTATTTGTTAATATAGTGTTACAAACTATTAAATATTATTATATTACTAAATCGCTATTGACGAATATCTTTTTGGAGTACAAAATAATAGTGTATGCAGGGAAACTAAGAGCTTAAATTACCTTTTTCAGTCGTTCAACAAAATACAATGGAGGGCCTTGGAGGCTTGATGAGACAGAAGACAGGCACCTAATTAAGGAATTGTATGAAATTGAGGGTATGGAAGGATGAGGTATAAAGATTATATTAACTCTGCAAATGATAATTGTTATATAGTTCATTATCCTACTGACGCTGTTCGTAAAAAACAGCAGATAACAGATGATTATGAGCTTTTGGAGAATTACGACTTTATATCTCATCTGGAATCTTCAGGATTGTTGAGAGAATATAGAGAAGCATCATGTGAGAAGGAAACGGAGGAAGACATACATATTAATCTAGATTTTATGGAGGCCCCCTTCTTTTATCGTGAGATAGAATATTTTGATAAGCTGAATATGACGTTGGAAAAAGAATTGGTAGAGCTAGATGATAAACTGACAACTCCACCTTTTGAACCAACGTCAGCAATAAGAAAAAACAAGAAAAGAACGTGGACAGCTCAGTTATCCATGGCGATCTATAGTCTCTTGGCTACTGCGATTTTTCTTGGAGGTTTTTTTATGATATCTGGCAGCTTTAACCCTAAGGAAGATGCTTATGCCCTTGATTATGTTAATGAGTCACCGGAGTTTAATAAATCAGATGACGTAAAGAATGTGGCTGACATCGAGGTGAATGAGACTAAAGCTACAACCAGACAAAATGATGACAAACTCACAAAGAATACTAGTCAACCTTCAAAAGTAACTGATAAAGTCTTAAACGCTGAGAAGAATCAAAAAAAGACAGAAACAAAGTCCAATTCAGGCAAGAAACCTGCTAAGGTAGTCAAAGAACAGTTTCAAGAGGTAGCGTTTATTGGTAATTCTTTAGTTGTTGGTCTTAGACAGACCTGTAATGTGGCTGGTGCCAGTTTTTTTGCTTGTCAAAGCTTGGATATTAGAGATGCCTTTGATAAGAAGTTTGTGGTGGGTACACATAAGAATGATAGACTCACGATTTTGCAGGCAATAAGTAAAAAGCAGTATAAGAGAATCTATCTTATGTTTGGTATAAATGAATTGGGTTGGCCATATCCTAAAGTCTTTATTCAAAAATACAAAGAGTTGATTAAAAAGATAAAAGCCTTACAGCCGAAGGCAGTCATATACGTACAGTCAATTTTGCCAGTGACGAAAAGTTGTGCAGATTTAAAAACTGTATTTTCTAAGAATAATGTTGTGAAATATAACAAACTTTTAAATAAGATGAGCACTTCTATGAAGGTTGCTTATTTGGATGTATATAGTGCTCTGTGCAATGAGTATGGATATCTACCTGAGAATTGTAGTACAGATGGAATTCATTTGCGTAAAGCCGGTTATTTAAAATGGCTAGATTATTTAAAGGAAGAAAAAAGCAAAAAGTGATTATGGAGGAATTATGAGATGAACATAAAAGTTACAGATAAATTCATGGTGAAAGCTAAGAGAGTAGGAGGAGTATTCTTCTGTACGATAGTAGCAGTTGGATTGATAAGTTGTGGAAGTAGTAGTGGCAAGTCCTCTCCAAGTCCTCAAAAAAGTGGGACACCTAGTATGATAGAAAGTGCATTGCCAAGCCCAGTAGTAAGTGCTACGGCAAGTCCAGTAGCAAAGACAGAAGAGCCACAGACATCCAATATTGATGTAACTTCATTGGCAAAAGAATTATTTGAATCCGGAGACTACAAAGATGAAATGTCTGAACTTGAAGATGATATGTTTGATGTAGTGTTCCAGACAGTAGATTTACAAATGGTATCTGCCAAGGCTGCATATGTTGGATCTGGTGCATCTGCTGAACAAATCGTAGTAGTGGAAGCTAAGGATGAAGCAAGTGCGAATCAAATTAAGGAAGCACTAAGCCAGAAGTTAGAGGATGACATAAGCCAAAATGAGGATTATCTGCCACAGGAAATTAGCAAGTTAAAGAACCCGGTGTTAGTGGTAAATGGAAAGTACGTAATCCTATGTGTTTCAAATGCTAATGATAAAATAGAACAGGTACTTTTAAAGAAAGGAATAATGTCATAGAAGGGATTCTTTAGAAGGAGGAAGTAGGCTTTATGTCTGCATCTTCCTTTTACTTATGACAAAAGGAGATATGTATGGTATTTAGTAGTATAATATGTCTTTTTCGTTTCCTGCCGGCTGTTATTCTCTTGTATTTCATAGTTCCAAGAAAATTCAAGAATCTAATTTTGCTGGTGAGTAGTCTTATTTTCTATGCTTGGGGAGAGCCAACCTATGTGTTTTTGATGATAGGTACCATCTTGGTGGATTACATAACCGGGCTGCTGTTGGAAAAGTTATTGAATCAGAAAAAAGCTACTGCAGCTAAGGCTACTTTAATTATTTCAATAATACTTAATCTGGGCGTATTATGTTTTTTTAAATATATAGGATTTCTTACGGAAAATATAAACAACATTCCGGGGGTAGATCTTGTTGTTCTTAAGATTGCGTTACCTATCGGTATTTCTTTTTATACCTTCCAAAGTATGTCCTATGTCATAGATGTATATTGGGGAATATGTAAGGCTCAGCATAACGTAGTTTCGTTTGGAACCTATGTTACGTTATTTCCACAGTTGATAGCTGGTCCTATTGTACAATATAAAACGATAGCGGAACAGTTAGATCATAGAAAAGAAACAGTTAGCCAATTCTCAGAGGGCATCATGCGGTTTATCTCTGGCTTGGGTAAGAAGGTTCTTTTTGCAAACAATATAGGAATTGTGTGGGATCAGGTTTCTGCTATTCCAATTGGGGAGCTACCAGTTGCTACAGCCTGGTTCGGAGCCTTGGCATTTGCATTACAGATATATTTTGATTTTTCTGGATATTCCGATATGGCAATCGGTATGGGTAAGATGTTTGGATTTACCTTCTTGGAGAACTTTAACTACCCTTATCTTTCTAAGAGCATTACAGAATTCTGGAGAAGATGGCATATTTCGCTTGGAACCTGGTTTAGAGAGTATTTATATATTCCACTAGGTGGCAATCGTTGCTCTAAGTCGAAACAGATTCGTAATATAGCTATTGTCTGGCTACTTACCGGTCTCTGGCATGGAGCAAGTTGGAATTTTGTTGTATGGGGTGCTTATTTTGGCGCTTTACTGCTTCTTGAAAAGTTTTTCCTGGCAAAGTTGCTTGATAAATTACCATCCATTTTACAACACATTTATACGTTATTAATTGTATTGATTAGCTGGGTCATCTTTGCATTTGAAAATATGGAACAGTCACTTTCCTATATTGGGGCTATGTTTGGAGCTGGTGCAGGTTTTGCAAATGCCGAGACAATGTATTTTATAACAAATAATATCATACTTCTCCTTCTGTTACTTGTAGGAGCTACTGATTATCCAAAGAGATGGATAAAGAAGTTATCCATTTGGATTGGTAAAGCAAAAGCTTTCCCACAGTATTGTTATGTGATAGTGGAGAATCTTTATTTATTGGTCGTTTTTGTACTGAGTATTGCATACTTGGTAGACAGTACTTATAACCCATTTTTGTACTTCAGGTTTTAAGGGGGAATGTAAATGTTAGATATAAAGCAAGAGGAAGTTAATCAAACAAAAATAAAAAAAATCGGAAATTATGTTACAATAAGTACTTTCTTATTTATATTGATGGGTCTTTCACTCTTATGTGTGCTTAAGCCGGACAAAGAATTTTCAGAAAATGAGAATAGGGTGTTAGCAAGTAAGCCGAGTTTTTCCTTAGATTATTTGCTGAAAGGTTCCTATACCGGTGACTATGAGACCTATGTTACAGATCAGTTTGTAGCACGAGATCAATTTATTGCAATGAAAGGATATACGGAACTTGCACTTGGGAAAAAAGTAGTCAATGGAGTGTATTTTGCTCCAAAGAATCACCTTATTGAAGAACATAGGGCAGAAGATATAGATAGGACATTGGCAAGTACGAATCTTCAAAAGGTGAAAGAATTTATAGATACCAATAAAGATAGCTATCCTATTCACCTAATGCTAGTTCCAACGATTAGTGGTGTTTATCCTGAATGGTTACCTGATTACAATATTGAGTATGATCAGTCTGCATTTTTAAAGCAAGCAAAAGATACGATTGGGGAAGAGACCTTTATCGATGCAAGCAATTCGTTAAAAAAGAATAAACAGGAGTATATTTTTAATAAGACTGATCATCACTGGACGAGCCTTGGCGCCTACTATGGTTATATAGACTGGGCAAATGCCAGAGGGCTGTCCCCCTATGCATTAGATCAATTTGCTCGAAAAGTGGTTGCTACGGATTTTTGGGGATCCACGTATTCGAAGGTAAACATAAAAAAAGAAGCGGATTCGATTGAATTATTTTCCTTAAAAAAAGGACCTAAAGTCTCTATGTCATTGAAACAGGATGGTAGTAAGGAAAAAGATGGGTTGTATGATATGGAACGATTAAAGCAAAAGGATAAATATACGGTTTTTCTAGGTGGTAATAATCCCTATGTGAAGATTCATACTAGTATCAAGAATGGAAAAACGCTATTAGTGATGAAAGACTCCTACGCGCATTGTATGGTACCATTTTTAACGAATCATTATGAAAAAATAATCTTATTGGATTATCGGTACTTTAATAAAAGCACAAAGCGATTAATGAAGGAGGAGAAGGTATCAGACATCTTGATTTTATATAATGTATATAATTTTATTTCTGATACGAATCTGGTGAAAATAAATAAATAGTTTATTCAGGTAATCGTCGTTTGCTTACTGCCAAGAAGAATCGTATGGCCTTGATCATTGTTAAAATATCTTCGGATGTTTAAATGATCAAGGCTTTTTTAATAGATAGGATGTTTTAATCCAGAAACTTATAGTATTTAGTTGAAATTGCATAATTCTATTTATTCCAATTATTATATAGCAAACAATATATATAAAAGAATTTTTAAGGAACAGAAAAGAATTTTATATTAATATTAAATGTTCATATTGATATAATGCAAATTGTAACTTAAATTGTATAAATTTTCTGGAGGATTCAAAATGAAAATGAAAAAGAAAATAGTAGCTGTAATTCTTACTGTAGTTATGGTGGCATCCTTTGCTTCCGGATGTTCCAAGAATTCAAACGACGCAAAAGTAAGCCCTTCTGCATCAGCAAAAGCATCTACACCAGCATCTACACAGCCATCTGATGCTGATAAAACAGCTGAAGCAACAAAGGATGCAACCAATGTTAACCTTGCAGACGCAAAAGTTGGTGTATGTATCTATCAGTTCTCTGATAACTTTATGACATTGTTCCGTAAAGAACTTGAGAATTATTTAGTATCTAAAGGATTTACAAAGAGCAATATCACAATTGTAGATGGCGCTAATGATCAGGCTACACAAACAAATCAGATTCAGAACTTTATTACAAGTGGTGTAGATGTACTTATCATTAATCCGGTTAACTCTTCTTCTACAGAAACAATTACAGACATGGTTGTAAAGGCTAAAATTCCTCTTGTTTACATCAACCGTGAGCCAGATAAAGCTGAAGAGCAAAGATGGCAGGATAATAAATGGAATGTAACATATGTTGGATGTGACGCTCGTCAGTCTGGTACATACCAGGGCGAAATGATCGCTGAACTTGGAAAAGACAAACTTGATATGAATGGTAATGGTAAAATTGATTACATCATGATTCAGGGCGATCCAGAAAACGTAGATGCTAAGTATAGAACAGAGTTTTCTGTTAAAGCAGTAAAAGATGCTGGATTAGAAGTTAACGAACTTGATAATCAGGTGGGTAACTGGGATCAGGCAACTGCTCAACAATTAGTTACTAATGCTTTAAGTCAACATGGTAAAGATGTTGAAGTTGTTTTCTGTAACAATGACTCTATGGCACTTGGTGCTTTACAATCTATCCAAGCAGCTGGACGTACAGTTGGCAAAGATATTTATCTTGTAGGTGTAGACGCATTATCGGAAGCATTGGAAGACGTTATTGCTGGAACTGTTACTGGTACAGTATTTAACGATCACTTTTCACAGTCACATAGTGCCGCAGATGCAGCTATTAATTTTGTAAGTGGTAAAACTAATGAATACTATATCGGTTGTGATTATGTAAAAGTAACGAAAGATAACGCACAGAAGATTCTTGATATGGTGAAATAATAGATTTGTAACTATATAAGTTTGGAAAGGTGTGGGTGTTACCATTAGCATTCGCACCTTTTTAAAGATGTTAAGGGATAAGCATGAAATAGGAGTAGCTATTGATCACCTACATATTAGTTTTTGAACAGATAATCAGTATAAGGTCGCAGAATTAAGTGAGGAGGCAAAGAATGGCTGAGTATAAACTGGAGCTTAAAGGCATTAGTAAAAGCTTTCCTGGCGTTAAGGCATTAGATAATGTACAATTATCTCTTCGCCCTGGAACAATCCATGCACTCATGGGGGAGAATGGTGCAGGTAAGTCTACCTTGATGAAATGTCTCTTTGGTATCTACAATATGGATGAAGGAGAAATTATACTGGATGGTGAGACTATTCATATCTCCAATCCGGATGATGCAATGCGATATGGTATTGCAATGGTACATCAGGAATTACAACCAATTCCTGCAAGAAGTGTTGCAGAGAATCTCTATTTAGGAAGATTTCCAGTAAAACAATATGGACCAATCAAGGTAATTGACCATAAGAAAATGAATGAAGATACTAGGAAATGGTTAGAAGAAGTAAAATTAGACTTTGATCCAAAAGCAGAACTCGGAACATTATCAATTGGGCAAATGCAGTCTGTAGAAATTGCAAAGGCAGTTTCACAACAGGCAAAAGTTGTTATATTTGATGAACCAACATCATCGCTTTCTGAAAAAGAAGTGGAAGCGCTGTTTAACATAATGAAAGATTTAAAAAGCAGGGGAGTTTCAATGGTATATATCTCCCATAAGATGGATGAAATCAAACAAATTTCCGATGATATAACAATTATGCGTGATGGAACCTATGTCGGAACATGGTCTGTAAGTGATCTGACAACAGAGCAGATCATTGCCAAGATGGTTGGTCGTGAGCTTACGAATGTATATCCAAAGAAGAAAAATGAGCTCGGAGAAGTAGTCATGGAGGTAAAGCATTTATCCTCCATCCATGAAAAATCATTCCAGGATGTAAGTTTTCACATACGTAAAGGAGAAGTGCTTGGATTTGGTGGCTTGGTAGGAGCACAAAGAACTGAACTGATGGAAGGTATTTTTGGAATAAGAGCAATTGCTTCTGGTGAAATTTATATTCGTGGAAAACAAGTGAAGATCAAACATCCAATCGATGCCATGAATGCAGGAATTGGACTAATTACGGAAGACCGTCGTGGAAATGGTATCTTTGGCTGCCTGTCAATTAAAGATAACGTAGGTATCTCCGTATACAATAAGCATCTAAAAACAGGATTTGTATTAAATCATAAGAAGATAAATTCTATTGTGAATAATAGTATAGAAATGTTAAGTATAAAGACTCCAAGTATGAAAGAACATATTTCAAATCTATCTGGTGGAAATCAGCAAAAGGTTATCGTTTCTAGATGGCTTGCCAATGATCCGGATGTATTGATTATGGATGAGCCTACCCGTGGTATTGATGTAGGTGCAAAGCATGAAATCTATGAAATCATCAACGATCTTGCAAGTAAGGGAAAAGCTATCATCATGGTTTCTTCCGAGATGTCAGAACTTCTTGGGATGGCTGACAGAGTGTATGTAATGTGTAATGGTAAACTTACTGGTGAGCTTGAAAAAGCAGAAGATATGACACAGGCAAAGGTTATGAGCTTTGCTACACAATTCTGATAGAGAGTAACCAAATAAAAGGTGGATTATGCTCTGAGACTATAGCATGTGAAACATGCAGACAGGAGTGGGAAATGGTAAAATCAAAAAAACTTAAAGTAAAAGATTTTTTTATAAACAATGGTGTAATTATTGTAATGTTTATTCTTGTTGTTTATACTGGGTTAACCTCTGCTAATTTTCTAACCGGAGATAACCTAACAAACATACTGATGAACATGAGTTCACGTTTGGTAATTGCACTTGGTATTGCTGGTTGTGTTATCACAGCGGGTTGTGACTTGTCAGCAGGACGTATGATAGGATTTGCAGCATGTATTGCAGGTACCTTGTTGCAGAGAATTGATTACTCTAATAAGTTCTTTCCAGATATGCAGCCATTAAATATAATTATTGCGTTACTTATCGTAATGATTATTTGTGGAATATTCGGTAGCATTACTGGATTTTTTATCGCTTATTTGAATGTTCCACCATTTATAGCAACCTTAGCTATGATGGAAATTGTATACGGTATATCCTTAATTTATACCGGAGCAACTCCTCTTGGTGGATATGTAAAATCTTATACAGACATTGCAACCGGAAACTTCCTAGGAATTAGCTGGCTGATATGGATAGCGGCGCTTGTGGCGATTTTGACATGGTTTATATTTAATATGACACGTCATGGAAAATACATGTATGCAATTGGTGGTAATGCACAGGCTGCAGCAGTAGCTGGTGTACCAGTTAAAAAAACATTAGTACTTATTTATGTAAAAGCAGCTGCTATGTATGGCTTAGCGGGATTCATGCTTGGTGCAAAGGCTGGTGGTGCTTCTGTAAACTTAGGATATGGTTATGAAATGGAAGCTATTGCGGCATGTACGATTGGTGGTGTATCTGTAACAGGTGGACGTGGCAAAGTATCTTCAGCAATCATTGGCGTTGCGGTGTTTGAATTATTGAAAGCAGCGCTTCAATACTTAGGGGTAAATGCAAATGCTCAATATATTGCAATAGGTATTGTAATATTTGTAGCTATCTCACTTGATATTAGAAAATATGTAGCAAGAAAATAGCGATTATCCTAGCAATAGTGGAGAGATTATAGATCTGTCCACTATTGTCTATTTGTGAAAGATGTATTATAATTTAAAAAACATAGGAAAAATGAGGTTAATAATATGATATATGGTAAATTTATGGATATCGCAGCCCTTCCCTTAATCACAATTGTTATTCTACTATATTATAGTATACGCTTATTGGTGGAAGGTAATATCTCGATAATAAGAAGAAAAGGAGAGCCTCCGGTAAAGGATGAAAAGATGTATGCGAAAACAGCGGGAAAGCTGATTTTATTTTTTGCCTTTGCGGTTGCCTTGATGACAGCTTTGTTATTTTGGAATGCATATATAGCAGTAGCAGAAATTATAATACTTACAGCAGTTTTTGTAATGTTATGGTCTAAGATGAACAAGAAATATTGTAAATAGATAGCGAGATATATAATATTATATGATATTGAGAAATGAGGGCAGGTATGAGTCAGTATACAATTATGCTTGTTGATGACGAGGAAGAAGTATTTAGTATAATGATGAAAAAGCTTGAGTGGGAGACAATGGGGTTTAAGATTGTTGGTTATGCCAGAAACGGCGTGGAAGCTTTAGAAATGGCAGAAGCATTACAACCGGATGTCGTGCTGACAGATATTAAGATGCCATTTATGGATGGGCTAACTCTATGCAAAAAATTAAAGGAGTTGTATCAAAAGGTAAAAATAATTATTCTCTCTGGTTTTGATGATTTTGTATATGCCAAGGAGGCTATCAAATTGGAAGCAGAAGAATACTTATTAAAACCAATTAATGCAAGTGAGCTGAGAGACGTTTTTGAACGTGTAAAAAAGAATCTGGATACTGAGTTGGATGAAAAAAGAAATATTGAGAACTTGAAAAAATATTACATGGAAAGCCTTCCAGTGCTACAGGAAAGTTTTTGCACACTTTTAATTGAAGGGCGAATTCCGATAAACGAGATTCGTGATTATTTAATTGATTATCAAGTAGAATTGAATGGACCGAATTATTTAGTTACTGTATTACATATTAGTAAATCCGATATGCCAAAGGATATTCAGCCTTTCTTGCTGGCTGTTTCAGTAAAGAAATTAGCAGAGGAACAGTTGACAAAAAAATGGAATAGTCGGGTACTTACCTATCTTGGAGATATTATTATTATTAGTCAATTACTGGACAAGGAGCTTGTTCCAATATTTATTGATGACATGGACAAATTCTGTAAAGTAGCAAAACGTTTATGTAATGCAAAGTTAACTGCTGGAATTGGACACAGCTGTAACAGGTTACAGGATTTGCCGATTTCATATAAAGGTGCACAAAATGCGCTTTCTTATCGTGTTCTGTATGGTAATGTAAGAGCAATTAGTATCGAAGAGATTGATCCTCAGGAAAACGCAGATATACCTTGGGAAGAACAATATATTAGTAAAATTTTTCAAAAGATTAAAATCGGAAGCCGTCAGGACTTGAAGCAGGCTGTTCATGAGTGTATTAGTCAATTTTCAGGAAAAGGGATATCGTTACAGAAGTATCGTATTTTCATTATGGAACTAATCGCAGAGCTCTTTCGCTTCGCGAATACGAACCAACTGAATACAGAAATGATTGTGGGAGAATGTAAGGATGTGTATGATCAGGTTCTGCAGATGGAATCACCGCAGGAGCTGGAAGAGTGGTTAATTGCAGCAGTAATTAAGACCCAGGATATCGTTATGAATGAAAGACTGGATACTACTAGATCGTTTATAACAAAAGGAATTATTTTTGTAAGAGATCACTACGCGGACCAAAATCTTACGGTAGAAACAGTGTGCAAATATTTAGGTGTTAGTGCATCGTATTTCTCTGTTGTATTTAAAAAAGAGATGGGTAAAACATTCATAAATTATCTGACGGATTATCGGATGGATAAGGCGGTGGATCTGCTTTTGAACTATGATGAGAAGACTTACATAATAGCCGAGAAGGTGGGGTATTCTGATCCGAATTATTTTAGTTATGTGTTTAAGAAACAGTTTGGAGTATCACCATCAAAATATAAATTAGGCAAAGTAAACTAATAGTTGTGATTACTTATGCTGTTCAGACAGTTCCTTAGTATAGAAAGGTATTCATGGATAGAATAATTCATTTTATGAAAAATACAATTTCATATCTCAGTAAACATATGAGGACGCGTAGTATACAGGTTACAATATCGATTTCTTTTACGATTGTCTCAGTTTGCACTATGTGTTTTTTGGGAATAACCTTATACGAGCAGTTCGTTAAACGAGCAGAAGATTTAACAATAGAAAGCTCGGAACAGCTTTTAAATCAAACAGCTATCAATCTAGAAGATTATTTGCGTAACATGCGTCGAATATCAGATACGATGTATTATAGCGTTATAAAGGATACAAACATTGCTACTACTGGCCTGGATACAGAAATGAATCTATTATATGAAGCAAACAAGGATAAACTAATTAGCATTGCCTGTTATACCAGACAAGGAAATTTAGTCGCTGCAACCCCCAATGCAACAGAAAAAGTGAATCTAAATATAGCCCATCAGCTATGGTTTGAAAATGCGGTGAAGCAAATGGAGAATCTTCATTTTTCAACGCCACATGTACAGAATCTGTTTGATGACACCAGCTTTCGATATTATTGGGTGGTTTCCTTAAGCCGAGCAGTGGAATTAACGAAAAACGGGAAAACCACATTGGGCGTGCTTTTAGTTGACATGAATTACAGTAGTATTGAACAAATATTGGAAAAAGCAAATGCAGACAATGCAACCGAGTATATCTATCTTTTAGATAGTAATGGAGAGATTATTTACCATCCAAAGCAACATTTAATCACTTCTGGCCTATTTGATGAGAACAATATGGATATTGTAGATTATGATGATGGAAGTTGTGAGGAAGTTTTTGAGGGAGCTAGGAGACTGGTTACGGTTAAGACCATTAGCTATACTGGATGGAAAATTGTTAGTGTAGTTCCTATTAGCTCTTTTTATATGGGGCTTTCCGGAACTAGATATTTTATGATTATGTTGGTTATGCTTTCTTTGCTTGCTGTTGTAATATTAAACCAACTGGTATCTGCACGAATTGCAAAACCATTACAAAGATTAAATAATTCTATTAAGGAGTGGGAAGCGGGCAATCTCAATCCTTCTATTTATGTGGGAGGCTCCTTAGAGGTAGAACATTTGGGAAGAACACTTCGATCTACTGTTGGTCAAATTCGACAACTGATGAGTGATATTTTAACTGAACAGGAGGAAAAGCGAAAGAGTGAACTAGATGCTTTGCAATCGCAAATTAATCCGCATTTCCTGTATAATACGTTGGATTCCATTGTCTGGATGATTGAGGGAGAAAGGTATGATGACGCTGTATTTATGGTGACACAACTGGCAAGTCTGTTCCGTATTAGCCTAAGCAGAGGAAAGATGATTATCAGTTTGAATGATGAAATTAAGCATGCCATGAACTATATGAATATACAAAAAATTCGATATAAAAATGTATTTACATTTGATTTTGATGTTGAACCTGAGATTATGCAGTGTTGCACGGTGAAACTAGTACTTCAGCCCTTGCTGGAAAATGCTATTTATTATGGTGTGGAATATATGTACGGTGAGGGTGAAATACATGTACGTGGTTATCTTAAGCAGAATGATGTATTTATTGAAGTGCGTGATAATGGGCTTGGAATACCACCAGATGTATTAGAACATTTGCTAGAACCAAATAATTTAATTAGAAAACATGGCTCGGGAGTAGGCCTTTTGAATGTACATAATAGAATTCAATTATGTTTTGGACAGCGTTATGGTTTGGAGATAGAAAGCTGGCCAGATGAGGGTACTATTGTAAGAATACATTTACCTTTTACTCAATATTCTGTAGAGGCTCAGGAACAGCTTGAGTCTGGGAAGACGCCGAATGGAGAGGGAGGAACCTATGAGAAGGAGTAGATTATATTTTGGACTTTTAGTCTTGATTATAGTAGTAATCATTACCTGCACATCTTTAGGAATGCTAAATGTGACAAGAGAGGAAGAATCATATCAGGTATCTGTGATTATTACCAATAGTGGGAGTGATCGATGGATTTCGTTTAAGGAAGGCTTGGAACAAGGAGCAGAGGATAATAATATTAATTTAAATATTGTTTCTACAAGTAAATTTACTAATATAGAAGAACAGTATGAAGTAATTAATAGGGAAATAAAAAATGGCGCACGTGGAATTGTTTTGGAATCCAGTTTTAGTGACATCAAGGTCCAGATGTTAGATTCTATATTGTTGGGGGCCGCTTTGGTGCTCGTAGAAACTGATATTACTCCGGAGAATATGTTTACAGCAATAATGCCGGATAATTTTGCAATTGGTAAAACGACTGCGACTACAATTATAAAGGATTGGAATACTGATTTAAATGGCGTTAAGATTGGAATATTAAGTGGCAATCAGAACAAACTTGCTATGCGACAGCGATTGTCTGGTTTTTTGGAAAGTATCCATCAGACGCAAGCGCAGGTTCTTTGGAATATCGAGGGCTCTGAGGATAATGTTATGCAGAATTTGAAGGATAAACAGAATAAACAGCCTGTGGATGTTCTTGTTGCACTGGATAACTATGAGATAGAGACGACAATGGACTATATGAATATGGAAAAGAGTTGTAAGTTCCAGGTGTACGGAGAAGGTAGTTCTGAAAAAGCCGTTTACTATCTAGATAAAGGATATATTCAGTCATTGAGTGTACCAAATCAGTTTAATATGGGTTATCAGAGTATGCTGGCAGTAGCTGATAAAATCAAAAATAATGTGACTACAGTAGAGAGAAAAAAAATAGACTTTTTGGTTGTGAATAAGAACAATTTATATGATAAAAGTAATCTGCAATTATTATTTCCAATTGTTCAATAGATGAAATAATATCATTGAAAAGCAATAAGGAGGCGTCATAAATTGGCTAAAAAAATAAGTTGTCTTTTATTGGTTATTACTTTGATTTTAGGATTATTGGTAGGCTGCAGCAAACAGCAAGGAACTAAAGAAACGAAGAGTATAAAGATAGGTGTCACGTTGTATAACCAATATGATACCTTTATTTCTGAATTAATCAGTGATTTTAAACGATATGCTTCGGAAAAAGAGCAAGAGACGGATATGTCAATTAACATGGAAATATATAATGCATCGGATAGCCAGTCTACTCAGAATAGCCAGGTGGAATCCATGATAAATAGTGGATGTGACGTTATTTGTGTAAATCTGGTTGATCGCACAGAACCTACTACGATTATTGATTTAGCTGAAAGAAATAACGTACCCATTATCTTCTTTAATAGAGAATTGGTAAAAGAAGATTTAGAAAGATGGAATAAAATTTATTATGTTGGTGCACAGGCATTTGAATCTGGGGTTTTGGAAGGCGAGCTTGTGGTGGATGCCTTTAAGAAGAAAGAATCCTTGGATAAAAATCATGATGGAGTTTGTCAGTATATAGTACTGGAAGGTGAAGCAGGTCATCAGGATTCCATCGTAAGAACGGAATATTCAGTAAGAACCATGACGGAAGGCGGTTTAGAACTTGAAAAATTAGGATATGGAATAGCAAACTGGAACAGAGCACAGGCGAAAACACAAATGGTTCAACTTTTTCAACGATATGGCAATAATATTGAACTCATTTTAGCCAATAATGATGATATGGCTCTTGGTGCAATAGATGCCCTTAAGTCTATTAATACTTCCAAAGAAGATTACCCGGCAATTGTAGGAATTGATGGCACGGATGTAGGCTTAGATGCAGTCAGAGCAGGTGACATGATAGGTACGGTTTATAATGACAAAGAAGGACAAGCATTGGCAATGCTAAATTTGGCCTATGTCATATCTACCAATGGAAATTTGGATGAACTGTCATTGGATGATGGAAAGTATAAAAGGCTGTCTTATTATAAGGTTACAATGGAGGAGGCAGATACGTATAAGAATCGATTAAAACCGGAGTTCTAAATCGTAAATAAACTGTAAGGTTTCAGTTCTTTACAAAGAGTTTGTTTTTTTATATAGTAATAGAATAAAGGATGAGCTGGTGTTTAGAATTTATGAAATGAGAGGTAATTATCATGAATATTGGTTTATTTACAGATACCTATTATCCTGAGATAAATGGTGTTGCAAACTCAGTTTATACATTGAAAAAGGAATTGGAGAATCAAGGGCATAACGTATATGTGTTCACCACCACAACTCCGAGAGCACCTAAACATGAATACAATGTATTTCGTGTACATAGTATGCCATTTGTTTTCATGAAAGATCGTCGTGTAGGTATGGTCTATCAGCGTAAGCTTGCTGCATTAATACGTAAGTTGAATCTAGATATTATTCATACCAATACAGAGTTCTCCCTTAGGGTGTTTGCACTGATTATGGCGAAAGAATTACACATTCCACTTGTGCATACGTATCATACGATATATGAGGATTACACTCACTACTTTGCTCCGATTGCCATACTCAATAATCGTGCAAAGGCTTTTGCGAGATTTTATACTAGAAAATGTTGTAACTTTGTTGAGGAAGTGATTGTGCCGACAGAAAAAGTAGAGGATCTTCTTACAAGTTATCGGGTTTTCCGTAATATAAATGTTATTCCTACAGGAATTGATTTGAAGAAGTTTTATAAAGGTAATTTTACGGAAGAACAGGTGCAGCAAGTACGTGAGCGTTTTCATATTACTCCTGAGCAGAAAGTCGTTTTGTATCTCGGCCGTGTTTCACCAGAGAAGAATATTGGTGAACTATTAAAGGCAATGCCAAAATATATTAAAAAACATAGTGACGTTCGTTTCGTTGTTGTGGGAGGGGGACCTGATCTAGACAATCTAAAAAAGTTGGTCCAGGAATTAAAACTACAAGACACAGTTGTATTTGCAGGGGAACAACCTTGGGATGAGATTGCTCTATATTATCAACTAGGAGATGTGTTTGTTAGTGCCAGCCAAAGTGAGACACAAGGACTTACCTATTTTGAGGCTATGGCAGCAGGACTTCCTGTTGTGGCCAAAAAAGACCCATGCTTAAATGAGATTTTGAAAGATGGTTATAATGGGTATACTTTTGAAACACAGGATGAGTTACTAAGAGGTTTGGATCATGTACTTTATGGAACAGAGGGGATTCCATACGGCCACAATTCTGAATTAATGATGAAACCATATTCCACAGAGGAATTTGCTAAAAGTGTTGAAAGGGTGTATAAAAAGGTTTTATCTTCAAAAGCAATACCTGTTGAGGTGTAAAAAGGAGAGGACAATGAATGATAAGGGTAATAGTATAGATGGTAGAGGAAGAAGAATGAATTGGTTTACGAGTATATTGGTTATTGTGGGACTAGCATCCCTTTTGTACTTTGTGATATGCTTTTGCTATATTGGGCTAAGCGTTTCTTTTGTTATATTTTGGGGAATTACAGGAGTAGCTTTTATTTCTGCAGGAGTACTGCTTAGTATACTATGGAAGAAAGGCTTTGTCTGGCCTACTTGGATTAAGATAATTGTAATTACTGTATTCTTACTAGGAGCCGCAATTTTTACCTTCACAGAGGCTGTGATAGTGTATTACAGTAACCAGAGTGCTCCAAGTAAAGTGGAATATCTGCTTGTATTGGGTGCAAAAGTAAATGGAACTCATGTAAGTGCTCCATTATGGAGACGGTTGAATAAGGCAGCAGACTATCTGAAACAGGAGGATAATCAGGCAACGAAGGTGATTGTATCCGGAGGTCAGGGCAGAGGAGAGGATATTTCTGAGGCTAAGGCAATGCATGATTATCTGGTGGAAAAGGGAATAGATAAATCCAGAATTATTATGGAGGATCAGTCAACCAATACCGATGAGAATATACAATTTTCAAGGGATATTATAAAAAATGATGATGCAAAGATTGCCATAGTATCCAATGGTTTTCATATTTATCGAGCAACAAGGATTGCTAAGAAGCAAGGGATGACCAAGGTAATTGGATTATCTGCTTCATCAGGTCCGGTTATGGCATTATGTTATTATGTAAGAGAAGGCTTTGCTGTTATTGCATATAAGTTAAAAGGAAGAATATAAACTATCAAAGTGCAATACTTAAAGGTGAAAACGACATGGGAGAGAGAAGTAAAAAGGCTGTAGAGCTTTTTAAACAGGGCTATAATTGCAGTCAGTCAGTGTTTGCAGCATTTGCAGATTTGTATGGAATGGATATAAAGACAGCACTACTAGTAAGCAGTTCTTTTGGAGGCGGCATGGGCCGTATGAGAGAAGTCTGCGGAGCTGTATCTGGAATGTTTATGGTAGCCGGAATGGAGACGGGGACAGTAGTCGGAAAGGATACTGCTGGTAAACAATACAACTACCAAGTGGTACAACATTTAGCTGATAAATTTAGGAAAGAAAATGGTTCCATTATCTGTCGTGAACTATTAGGGCTTTCTGAGACAACACATACAGAGACAAAACCGGAAGAACGTACCCAGGAATATTATAAGAAACGTCCTTGTATACAGTTAGTGGAAGAGGCGGCGCTTATAGTGGAAGGGTTTCTTAAAGATAATAAGAGGGATGAATGATAGCCAGAAATTGAAATGTCCTTGACAAATATAAATGGAATGTTATAATCACAAATATAAATGCGTTGAAGAGAAGAGTAGAATGTGGAAGATTACAGAGAGAGATACAATCGCTGGAAGTATCTTACTTGGAAGCATTTGAAAACTACCTCGGAGTGGCCCTAATCCGGTCCGGTGATTCCGTTATCATCATAATGAAGTGGGTAGTGATACCAATGAGGGTGGAACCGCGAGAATAGTGCTCGTCCCTTTCAATCTTTAATACAGATTGAAAGAGGCGATTTTTTTGTGTTTAACAGTGAACTAAGCACGTAGTATTTCATAAAGTCCAGTAGGATGAATCTGTATTAAGAAGATAAGATTATAAAACGTATAAATTGAAAGGAGCTATACTATGATTATTACTTTAAAAGATGGTTCAACAAAACAGTATGACCATGCAATGTCAGTTATTGATATTGCAAATGATATTAGTGAAGGACTTGCCAGAATGGCATGTGCCGGAGAAATGGATGGAAAGGTAGTAGACCTTAGAACAATTGTAGAGAAAGACTGTGAACTTAGTATTCTAACTTTTAATGATGAAAAAGGAAAGGCAGCATACCGCCATACTACCAGCCATGTGTTAGCACAGGCAGTGAAACGTTTGTATCCAGAAGCAAAATTAGCGATTGGACCATCTATTGATACTGGATTTTACTATGATTTTGACTGTGATCCATTTGATAGAGCCGCCTTAGATAAATTAGAGGCTGAGATGAAAAAAATTATTAAAGAGGGTGACGAATTAGAGCGATTCGTTTTATCTCGTGAGAATGCTATTGAATTTATGAAGGAACGTGGGGAAAGCTACAAGGTTGAGCTGATTGAGGATCTTCCAGAAGGTGAAACGATTAGCTTCTACAAACAAGGTGATTTTGTAGATTTATGTGCAGGACCTCATTTAATGAGTACAAAACCTATTAAGGCTTTTAAGTTAATTTCTGCTTCAGGTGCTTACTGGAGAGGGAGTGAGAAAAATAAGATGTTGACTCGTGTCTATGGTACTTCATTTACAAAGAAAGCAGACTTAGACCAGTACTTGCAACACTTAGAAGATATAAAAAAACGTGATCATAACAAGCTAGGTCGTGAGATGGAACTGTTTACTACCGTTGATGTAATTGGCCAGGGACTTCCACTAATGATGCCAAAGGGTGCAGCTATGATACAGACTTTGCAGCGCTGGGTTGAAGATGAGGAAGAAAGACGTGGTTACATGAGAACTAAAACTCCTTTACTGGCAAAAAAAGATCTGTATGTAATTTCTGATCACTGGGGACATTATAAGGAAGGTATGTTTATTTTAGGAGATGAAGAGAAAGAGGATTCTGAAGTCTTTGCCCTTCGTCCAATGACCTGTCCGTTCCAATACTACGTATACAAACAAAGTCAGAAGAGCTACCGTGATCTACCATGCCGTTATGGTGAGACATCAACTTTATTTAGAAATGAAGACTCCGGTGAAATGCATGGGTTAACAAGAGTTCGTCAGTTTACCATTACGGAAGGTCACCTTATAGTTACGCCAGAGCAGATTGAAGATGAATTTGCAGGATGTTTGGATCTTACTAGATATTTTCTGACTACTTTAGGTTTGGAAGAAGACGTAACCTATCGTCTATCCAAATGGGATCCTAATAACAAAGAGAAATACCTTGGGGATGAGGAAGACTGGAACAGAGTACAAGATAGAATGCGTGAAATTCTGGATCATCTTGGCATAAGTTATGTAGAGGCAGAAGGCGAAGCAGCATTCTACGGACCAAAGCTTGATATTCAGGCAAAGAACGTATATGGTAAGGAAGATACCATGGTTACGATTCAGTTAGACTTTGCTCTTGCTGAGAGGTTTGATATGTTCTATATTGACGCTAATGGAGAGAAGAAACGTCCATTTATCATTCATAGAACAAGTCTTGGTTGTTATGAAAGAACCCTTGCTTGGTTAATTGAAAAGTATGCTGGGTTGTTCCCAACTTGGCTATGCCCAGAACAGGTTCGTGTCCTTCCAATATCTGAAAAATATCAAGATTATGCAGAAGCTGTTTTGGCAACTCTTAAAGATAATGGAATTAAGGCCACCGTTGATAATCGTGCAGAAAAGATTGGATACAAGATTCGTGAAACTCGTCTTGCTCGTGTACCATATATGTTGGTAATCGGACAGAATGAAGAGGAGAATAATGTAGTTTCAGTAAGAAGCCGCTATCTTGGAGACGAAGGACAAAAGAGCCTAGATGATTTTATTGATGGCATTTGTAAAGAAATTCGGACAAGAGAAATACGTAAAGTTGAAATTCAGGATAACAAATAAAATTTCTTGACAGAGAAGAATGCCTGTGCTACAATACTAATGTTGTAGGCTGATTAGCTTGCAAGGAGAAACAAAGTAGAGTATCCACTCTCACCTTAGCGCGTTTAGTGACTTGGGTTTATATGCAAGACGTTAATAGAAGCTTTTGGCTTTTGTTATTATAGAACTTGTCGTGGATAACTTTGTTATCCACGTTTTTTTTGTGCTATCACCGAACAAGTCATGAGGTGATATGTTAGCATAAGTGAGTAGGAAAGCTACTCGGTATAGTATGCTGGTCCACCAGCAAAGTATGTTGTCCAAGAAATGATTTATTAACCCGTATGGAGGTGCAGTACTATTAGCGATTTAATGATTAATGAGCAAATCAGAGACCGTGAGGTTCGTCTTATTAGTGAAGACGGTGAACAATTAGGAGTTATGTCCTCAAAGGATGCAATGAAACTGGCAAAAGAAGCAAATTTGGACTTAGTTAAGATTTCTCCAAATGCGAAGCCACCTGTCTGTAAGATTATCGATTATGGTAAATTCAGATATGAACAGTCTCGTAAGGAGAAGGAAGCAAAGAAGAAACAGAAGATTACAGATGTGAAAGTTCTTCGTTTGTCTCCTAATATTGATCAGAATGACCTTAACACCAAAGCCAATCAAGCTAGAAAGTTCATCACAAAAGGTGATAAGGTGAAAGTGGAGCTTCGTTTCCGCGGTAGAGAGATGGCTCATATGGGTATGAGTAAACAGATTCTAGATACCTTTTATGCACAGGTTGAGGACATTGCTTTGGTTGAAAAGCCAGCAAAACTTGAAGGCAGAACTATGATAATGGTTCTTTCTGAGAAAAAACAGTAATTGAGAACCAACACTATTGTTGATGATATTTTATCAAGGAGGAAAAATCATGCCAAAAATTAAGACAAGCAGAGCAGCTGCAAAACGTTTCAAAGTGACAGGTACAGGGAAATTAAAAAAAATGAAAGCTAATAAAAACCATAAGTTAACTAAGAAATCTAGTAAAAGAAAGAGAAATCTTAGAAAAGCTACTACTGTTGATGAAACTAACGTAAAGAATATGAAAAAGATTTTACCTTATCTATAAGATTAAGCAAGGAGGGAAATAGAAATGGCAAGAGTTAAAGGCGGAATGAACGCTAAAAAGAAACATAAAAGAGTATTGAAACTAGCTAAAGGTTATAGAGGAGCTAGATCTAAACAATATAGAGTAGCAAAACAGTCTGTAATGAGAGCATTAACTTCTCAGTTTGCAGGTAGAAAGCAGAAGAAGAGAGATTTCAGAACCTTATGGATCGCTCGTATCAATGCTGCTGCTAGAATCAATGGTTTATCCTACAGCAAATTCATGTATGGCCTTAAACTAGCAGAAGTTGAAGTTAACAGAAAGATGTTATCTGAGATGGCTATTAACGATCCAGCTGGATTTACTGCATTAGTTGAGGTAGCAAAAGCTAAGTTAGCTTAGAATATATTGAAAAGACACTTCAAAGCGAGGTGTCTTTTTTGTTGTAGTGAACTTTATTCCGTCAATTATAACACCTATTTATGTATAGTCTCTTTTGTTTGGGCAGCTCTAATCTGATTAAAATGTTTTCCGAAATATTTCTTTTGATACCTTCCGGGAGTGGTTCCAGTATGCTTTTTAAAGGTTTGTATAAAATGGCTATGGGAACTAAAACATAAAAGATTAGATATATCTACTGAGGAATATTCCGTATAGAAAAGATAGTCCTTTGCCAGCTCAATACGCCTTCGCTCAATGTAGGAGCCTATGGTAGTTCCGGTTTCTTTCTTAAAAAGAGTACATAGGTAGGATTTGTTAAGGTGAAGAGCGCTACTTATATCTGAAATTCTAATAGGTTTAGTAAGGTTGTTCTCAATCCAGTCTATACAAAGAGAAACATGATTTGAATAATCTACATTTTTTTGCAACTGTTTCATTCGGTATGCATAGTCGAAAACCATTTGCCTATGAAGTATCATAATTGCATCTGGTTTCTTTGATTTATCGGCTTTTTGTATATATAAATCACTTAAGGTATATGCGGTTTCTGCATTCATACCACCTTCAATACAAAATCGTGTAATCATAGCTACACAAACTATAAAGTGGTACAGAAGATTTAAGGTATAGTTGTTAGATAACTTTCCTAATCCTTTATCGGTAAGAGAAAAGGACATTTTTTGTAATGTTTCTATTTTTCCATGTTTCACAATTTCATAAAAGGATAGTTCTGTTTGATATTCCTTGTGTTTAAAATGATCTTCTTCCTGCTCAACTAACTGGATTAATAATTCACCTTCCATATTTAACAAGATTTGTACTCCTCTCCTAGATATGACTATACTATAGCATGTTAGAATATGGAAATATATATAAAAATAATACAAAAATAACTATTAATATATAATAATACCAAATAGAATGATATATTACATAAATATGATAGTATATAATTATTTTGCTTTATAAAATATTATTAATATGGAGGAGATATAATGAAAAGAAGAGTAAGACGATTATTAGCTTCACTCTTAGCCTTGTTAATGGTAGTATCTAGTTTTCAAGGTATGGCAGTATTTGCTACTCCAATACAGTCGTTAACACCATATGATAAATATGGATCTATTCAGGTTGCCAGGGATTCTTCTACAGGATATCAACAGTTATGTGATAAAAGTGGGAATCCTATTCAATTAAAAGGGATGAGCACCTTTGGACTTCAGTGGGGAGATGGTGAATGGATTTTAAATGATGCTGCCTTTGACACGCTTGCAAAGGATTGGAAATGTGATGTCATTCGACTTGCTATGTATGTTGCCGAAGAAGGTTATGCAACGAAACCTGCTGAATTATTACAAAAAGTAGAGAAGGGTATCCAGTTAGCATCAGACAGAGGGATGTATGTTGTAGTTGATTGGCATATGTTAAGTCCTGGAGATCCAACTTCAGAGGTATATCAAAATGCCGGAAAGAATTTACCTGTATTTGATGAAATAAAAATATCTCATCCTGAATATAACGGACCACAGTTATTTTTTGCGTATTTATCAAAGAAATACGGAGATAAGGGTAATGTATTATTTGAAACAGCCAATGAGCCAAATGGATTAGGAAGTGAGGATGAGGCTGCTAATACATGGAAAACTAAACTCCTTCCATATCATCAAAGTATAGTAGATGCAATCAGAGATAATGATAAAGATAATGTGGATAATATTGTGATCTGCGGTACTGACAACTGGAGCCAGTTTGTAGATGCGCCTGTAGCTAATCCAGTGGTAGATACTAATGGTCAAATTATGTATACTATGCACTTCTACGCAGGTACTCATGATATTTCTCCTGATAAAGTAACCGGAAAGTATTGGTTGGGAGAGAAGATTTTATCAGCTCTAAAAGGTGGACTAGCATTATTTTGTACAGAATGGGGTACTAGTGAAGCAACCGGAGATGGCGGTCCTTACATAAACTATTCAAAACGATGGATTGATTTTATGGATGAACAAAAGATCAGTTGGTGTTCTTGGTCTTTAGCAAAGAAAAATGAAATCTCTGCAGCAATGCTTGCAAACACCCCTACGGAACCAATCGATCATAATGCAGATGGGATACCAGATTGGACAAGCGAAGAGTTATCAATTACTGGTAATTTTGTTCGTGCAATGATTCGTGGGGAAGAAGCTCCTATGTATACAAAGAGTGAAACTGTTGTGAATTTTGAAGATGGTAATGTACATGCAGTGGTTCTCTCTGACAGTCCTATTAGTAGTTATGATATGTCAGTGGAGACTATTGGAGGCAATAAGATGCTTAAATGTGCTCCGCTTACAACTTCTGATCTATGGACTGGACCACGTATTTCTTTTCAAGATCTAGGAACATTATATTCAATATATAAAGATTTAACCTTTGATGTATATTTACCTGCAGGAAGTGATTTTGCTGGAAAGACATTATCTATACAGCCAGTTATTCAGACAGCAGCAAATGGCTGGTGGAAGCAACTGCCCCAGATAAGTCTTACAGTAGATAGGTTTACGTTAGACCCTGTAACTAATTTGTTGAAGGCAAATGTAAAGGTAGCGAATCTAGATGCGCCGGCTAAAGATAAATTGGGACATATTTCGTTCTTATTAGGTGCTACTGAGGGTAATACTGGTTTTTATCTGGATAACATAGGTTTTGTTACGAGCTATAATGGTGACATTGCAGATGCTCCTGTAGTTCCTGACGATCCAGGAAACTTTGTGTCTCTGCCATTTACCTTTGAAACCGGTCAAAGAGAAGGTTGGAAGAAGGATGGCGATTCTGCGGTAGATTATAGAAAGATTGCAATAGAGGAAATTGGACTAGATAATAAAGCCATGTCCTTCCCAATTGCTTTTACTCCAGGTGAAAATGAGTGGGAGCAAGGGGCTAGACTAACCAGTCCATATGGTATATTCTCATATGATGATTGTCTCAAATTTGATGCCTTGGCAATGAATGTGTATTTTGAGAAAAATAAAGCCACTACAGGGAAGATAGCAATTGATGTGTGTTCAATTCCAAACGGAGATGGATATTGGTATCAATCGGGTAAAGTTAGTCTGGATCCTACTACTGGAGAAGCGGTAACTACTCCTGGGGGAAGAGAGTTAATAAAATATAAAGTGTATATTCCATTAAATAATGATGTTTCTAGGTACGGAATCTATCCTTTCTCAGAGAAAACTGCTATTCGTAATATAATTTTGGCCCTCCATAATGAGGATTCTGATTATAGTGGTAATGTTTACTATGACAATATACGCTATGTAGATGGAGATAAACTGGACAGCATAGATTCAGATTTTAATAAATTAAATCATGCGGAATATACAATAGCTGCAGCTTTAGAAGTAACAGCAACGTCTACTCAGAGAAAGGCTGCATTAGATTGCTTTACACAACTTACTCCGTCACAATTTACTGAATTATCAAATCCAGGAGAATTTCTTAAGAAAATTATTGCTTTGTACATTACATATAACGAAGATATAGTGGTTACGGCCCTCAAGGATGCTTATAAGGACGTCGAGACATTTGTTCAAAAAGTGAGTAGTATTATTACAGAAGCAGGTCTTATTACGTCAGATTATGATGCTTCACTTAAGGATGTTTATGCCAAAGCTCTGAAAGCAGCAAACTTACTTGCAGAGCAAAAACAAAAAGAGTTAGAGGCTAAGCAGAAAGAACTTGAGGAAAAACAAAAAGCGATAGAAGCTATTCAAAAAGCCTTGGAAGAAAAACAGAAAGAGTTGGAGGCAAAACAAAAAGAGCTGAATGATAAAATTGCAGCAATTAAGGAAGCCAAGGAAAAACAAGCTCAACTTGAGGCTAAGTTGAAACAACAACAGAAAATATTGGATAAGGTTTCCATTTTAGAGAAACGAATAAAAGAGCTAGAGAGCAAGCTTTATCCAAAGGTAGGGGAAATTGTAAAAATAGGAACAGGAGTGTATAGGGTCAAAACGTACACTTCTTCCTTGAAAACTGCTATTTTTGTAAAACCGGCAAAGACTACTTATACTAGTATTACAATTCCTGCAACTGTAAAAATTAAAAGTGTTACCTTTAAAGTAACTGACATTGCTGCCAATGCATTCAAGAATAATAAAAAACTTAAGAAGGTGACCATCGGAGATTATATTACTGTGATTGGAACTTATGCGTTCTATAACTGTAAGAGTTTAAGGGATGTAGTAATAAAATCTAAGGTAGTAAAAACTGTAGGGAAAAATGCATTTAAAAATACATACAAAAGAATTATCATTAAGGTTCCATCTAATAAATTAAAGACCTATAAGAAAATATTTAAAAATAAAGGACAAGGAAAAAGCAGTATTATAAAAAAATAAGAGCTGGTAAACAGGTCATGGAATTCTAAAAAGATCCATGGCCTGTATGTTAGTTAAATATACATATAATGTATATTTATGAATAAACTTACAATTATTAATTGGGTAAACTACTGTACAAAGAAGTTCCGAACTTGTATACTTTTTAGTATCATGATATTGAATGTACTAATAAGGAGGATGTAACATGTACAGCTTTATGAATGATTATAGTGAAGGAGCTCATCCGGAGATAATGAAGGAGCTTTTAAAAACCAATGAGGAACAATCCGGAGGATATGGTATGGATATCTATACAGAACGGGCTGTTGAAGTTTTAAAAGAATATCTTAATGATGACAAGGTGGACATTCATTTCCTGACAGGTGGAACTCAAACCAATCTAGTCGCCATTTCAGCTTTTCTAAGACCTCATGAGGCAGTAATTGCAGCTGAGACAGGCCATATTGCGGTTCATGAAACTGGAGCTATTGAAGCCACTGGACATAAAGTAATTACCAAGAAAACAATAGACGGAAAATTAAATGTCGCTCTTATACATAAATGCTCTATTATGCACACAGATGAACATATGGTAAAACCAAAACTAGTATATATTTCGAATCCAACTGAAGTTGGAACTATTTATTCTAAACAGGAAATTAGTGAGATTTATGAATATTGTCAGGCTCAACATTTATTCCTTTATATAGACGGAGCGAGACTTGGAAGTGCTCTTATGGCTAAGGATAACGATATGTTACTGGTGGATTATCCGAAACATTGCGATGCCTTCTATATTGGAGGTACTAAGATGGGGGCTCTTTTTGGAGAGGCATTAGTTATTTGCAATCCTAATCTTAAAGAAGACTTTCGTTTTATGATGAAGCAAAAGGGTGCACTGTTAGCAAAGGGAAGAATCCTAGGAATACAGTTTGAAAGTTTATTTAAAAAGAAACTCTATTTTGAAATAGGAAAGCATGAAAACGAGATGGCAGATATGCTAAGATTGGGCATATCCAAACTAGGTTATACCTTTCTTTATGATTCACCATCCAATCAATTATTTCCTGTTTTTAACAATGATGTGATAGAGATGCTAAGCAGTAAATTCCTGTTTTTGGTTTGGGAAAAGATAAATGAAACGCATTCTGCTGTTCGTTTGGTTACCTCATGGGCAACTACTCAGGAAATGGTGGAAAAGTTTTTATTAGAATTGGCCAATTTTACTGATGCAAATGATATAGAAGTATATGAGAATGAATAAGCGGAAAAGGAGAAGGTACGGTAGGGGGCATTCTTTAAGTTGAGTGAACTAAAATGATAAATAGTATAGAATAATGTGTAAATAAAAGTCAGGTAATTGGTTATGATTGTATGTAAGATCATAGCTAATTACCTGACTTGTTACTTATTCTGCATATTCTGAAAAGCTTCTCTTTCTTGAGCTAGCTCTGCATGTAGCTCATAGGAAGTCCAATTACTATTGTGTGGAGTTACAATTGCTTTAAGAGGAATTCTGATCCCTGCTTTGCGTAGTTCTCCAAGAAATTGATTCAGCCGGGATTCTGTAAAGTTGTGCATAACAATCATTTCCTCATCAATTGTGTTGCTTGGGCTTACAACTGGTGGGTTGCCAGATGGATTGCCAGGTATGCCAATTAGCTCCCCAATTTTTCTGCTATAATCCTCAGTGTTGACCACTTTTGCATGGATTCCCATTTTTAACATGATAGTTATTAACTGTGGTGCATAGGAATGTCCTTTTATGTTATACAATAGTACGATTTCTTTTATTTTTGTATTATACATAACATCCTCCTTCCTATTCGTATTTAGTGATAGTAATGTATTTTGTTCATTATGTTTATTATACTGTAGGATATATATTATGACTAGGGGTAATATGAAATGAATTGCATATATATTTACATTAATTATATTAATTTTAAATATTAAAACGAAAATAAGTAAAATTTTTAAAAAATCAGAATTTTTTTAAAATAGTATTGACTTGTTTTATTATTTATTGTATTATAATCAAGTCGCTTACGAGTAACACCACTTAATTGTGGCTTAATCCTCGTATAAACGACATAATAATATATAAGAAGTTAAAAATCTTTAAAAAGTATTGACAAAACTTCTTGAGTATAATAAAATAAACAAGCTGCTTCAAAAATGAACAGCCAAGAACATTGATAACTGAACAGTGAAACAACCCTGAAAATTCAATAAGAATTTCAGAATTAGAACGTTTCTTTATGAAACAGTAAATGACATCGAAAGATGTAACGGTTAAACAAGCTAGTGCTTTT
>JAEZPG010000053.1 GCA_023413555.1 Bacillota bacterium
TGTTCACCACCGGACATTTCCTGAGGCATATGATCCATTCGTCCACCTAGGCCTACCTGCTTTAGACACTCCTCGGTTCTTGCCTTCCGATCTCCCTTGTAGTCCGCGAGCCTTAAGGCAAATTCTACATTCTCATAAGCCGTCATGTTCGGAATTAGGCTAACCGACTGAAAGATAAAACCGATTTCTTTTCGTCTTAGTTTCTCTTTTTCTGTATCACTTTCCTCTGTAATTTCTCTTCCTCCATAATACACCTGCCCGGAAGTTGGGGTATCCAAAGCACCTAATATATTAATTAATGTAGTTTTTCCAGAACCGGATCGTCCACGTAAGATAGCTAATTTCCCAGCAGGGACTTCAATGTTGATGTCTTTCAGTGCTTGAAAGCTCTCTTTTCCAGCTATAGGAAAGATTCGATTGATATTTTTTGTAACCAGTATGGCTTCCATATACTTCCTCCTATTTCTGCTATTAGTCTTCTCCAAGTTTCAAGGCTTCTGCAATCTTTAATTTATTAACAAGATTAACCAGTACGCTTATACAAACTACAAATACAAGAGATACAATGACAAGTAGCCGTACCATATCACTTGATTTCGTCATAAGCTCCAATGGAAGAGCCTGATTATCTCCTGAATAGGAGATTTGAATCATAGGAATATATAACTTGGAGGCAAGTACACCTATTCCTGCACCTAATACAATTGCCAATCCACCGGTAAAAAGTTGCTCATTGATTAACATATGTATAATCTCTCGTTTGGACATTCCCATAGCCCTAAATACACCAAATAGCAGTTCTCTACCATGGATGGATAGAATCCAGTAGATTAAGTAGCCAATGCAACAGAGAATTAAGATAATGATAAAGCTCATAGTTAGAATTCCATTGGTACCCTGAAAAAGAGAGTCTTTTCTGATATCTAATACTATCTGCTTTCTATCATTTATGCTGCTGACACTGATTTCATTATCCTTCAAAAAATCATAAAAGAAGCTAGTATTCGATTCTTTTAATTTCATCCATATCTCGTATGGTTTTATACCCCATTCCTGCTGAATACGGCTCAGATGGGTAATCACCATATAATTATCTATCATCTTACTGCTTCCATCCATATTCATTTGAACAGAGGTAGGTTTGTAACCAGGCCAATAGTCCACAAATCCATAGACTACACAATTCAGAGGAAGGTTATTTCCCGAATCAATATTTATGATATCACCAATTTTCAACCCATGTTTTACCTTATAGTTTGATGATAATAAAACAGCCTCTGGATTGGTTGATAATACATTAAGATAATCATTAAATAGTACTTTATTTAGTCCCTCCGGGAGAAATGCAGTATTTCCGAAATCCTTTGTATCGATTGCCATTATCTGTGATGTTACCTTTGCAGCAGAATCTACATCTACCTGTGGCATTCTAAAAACCTTTGCTGAAGCTACTACTTCGGGAAGTTGTGCATAACGATTATATTCCGGTTCTATCCATGAGTAATCTTTACCTTCTCCTGCCGAAAGATTTTTATCTTGCTTCCAATCTTCTTGAAATGTCAGTTCGGCCCCTGTAGAATATTCTGCATTCTTCTCTGTATTTAACAAAATTGTTCTAGCAATGGTAGAATTAAAAATTCCTAAAGCAATGGTCAAAATCATAAAAACCATGATGAAATACTGTTTATTTCCTGTCCGTAAAATCTGAAGAAAAGACGCATAATTAGATGGTTTCCAATTTTTCTTATACATTCTATAAATCAATTTCACAATAAGTGGCTGTAATCTTAGGGTAAATAGACCAGCCCCTAATATAAACAAAGAGGAACTTAAAAACAGTAACGGATCTATGCTCTTACCTGCAATAACCCTATTTAGTAAATCACTTTTGTTTTGGTTAAAGGAATAATAACCATATATGGATATAGCCAGTAACACAACATCAAGATATGATTTTTGCCATAATTTCTTCTGCTTTCTAGCTTTTTTCTGTTTGAAATTTACAATACTTATGGTATTGTTCATGAAAACTGGCAATATAGTAATAAGAATCGAAACGAACATTGCTCCTAAGCTATATAATAATACGCTTTTACTGTACTGGATTGGCAGTGACGTTCTATTTATAAACTCCAAAAAAGCATTTGCGGAACCAAGTACTTTACAAAGAAAGGCTGCTAAAGGCAATCCAATCACAAGACTCCCTACTGCCATACATGTAGATTGTAATAAATATAGAGCATATATCTGTTTTTTACTAGCACCTCTACTTCTAAATAGTGAGACTTCATTGTCCTCCAAACTGAATATCTGGCTAGAAATCATGAAAATAAAAGAACATAGAAGCACAAACAATGGTATGATTAAAATAAATAAGGTTGACTGTGTTCTATTTAATTTTGATTTATAATTGTCCAATACCTTTAAATAACTAGGTTCAGCGAATGATCTATATTTCTGGTTACCTTCCGTAACTCTAGACTTTGTTTCCTTGATTAAACGATCCACCTGTTCAGGTGCTACTTTTGTATCATCAAAATCAAGCGTCCATTCTCCATTTATTATATTATGAAAATCTTTGTCATACAGGAACTCAGACTTAAATACATCCTGATTGATAAAAAACTCATTTTGTAAAGAGGATGGATCAGTCTTCCAGTAGGAATCACTTTCATAGCTTACTGTAAAAATACCTACCACGCGCAGTTTTATATTATTACCGTCCTTACCCTTCAAGCCATCGCAGCTAAAAGTATCTCCTATTAACAAATCTTTAAATTGAAAGGTACTCTGACTAACTACTACATCAATGTACCCCTCTTTACTTATTGAATCAGCGAATTCCGAACCAGATAAAATTGTACTATACTCTTTAAAATTTGATATCGACATAAGGTTCACAACCTTATCCGAATTATCTATATCACGGGCTTCCGTAGGAGTACACCTGACATTAGGAATTCCATATTGTGTCACCTTTTTATTCAAAGTCAGTTCCAGTTCATCACATAGGTTCTTACTTTTCTCTTCCATTTTCCAAAAATCATTTACTTGCTTCTCATTATCCATAGAATGCCCTAAGGTGATTCGAGCAGGATATGTATTATTAGATTCCAAATAGTTATCAAACTCTGTAATCAACATCTTTTGTAAAGAAGCATCTCTATACATAGGATAGCTAGCTACTATGGCAACTAGAAGAATGTTGCCAATAAGCAGGCTGATGATCAACCACTTTTTATACACCAACTTTTGTAGCATTAAACGTAACATAAGGATCCTACCTTTCTAAATCTCTACTTTCTTAGAACAACTTTTGTTCCTTTATCTAATCCTGCAACAACCTGACAATTCTCTGCATCATAAAATCCCGGGATAAAATCTTGATTTATTAGGCTTCCATCTACGGATACGTTGACATTTGTGAATCCTACGTCAAGAGACTCATCTCCCCCTTCTATTGCTGTATTCGGAAGCACTAAAACGTTTTCCATAACACACTTTTCTACAACTGCATCAAAACTCTTAGCTTTCAGATTAATTTTTAATTTTATATCATCTGGTTTTACATAGCATATTGAGCTTACCTTTCCTTCATCATCTGTTTTCAGGTAGGAAGCAACTATTTTTCCTGATATAGTCTTATTCTCTCCATCTTCAGTAGATTTCTCCTTCAATGTCACATGCATATTGTATTTGAACTCTGAATTCTCGTCAGGTATCTTAAATAATACTGTTGTTGGATCTACTATTTTTACCAGGTTTTTACTGTGATCTATCTCTGTACCAGATTTAAGATCTGCTACACTTTCCACATAACCATCTACAGGTGCAAGTATTTCTGTTGTCTTCTGAAGAGTTTTAAGCCTTAAATTCTCATCTTTACAACGTTCAATCTGTCTTTGTTGGTTTTGCCTTGATATCTCGTAAACCACTTTAGCCATCCTATACTCTGCACTTGCTACTTTCTTATCTAATTTATCTACAATAGCATCCAAGGCTCGCTCTTGCTCTCTTAATCCTTTGGTTTGAGTATCAATAAAATTGTTGTAGACATCTTGTAATCTCTTTAATTCTAAAGTTTGCTCCTTTAAGCTAGTATCATCTATCTTTGTAGTAAATCTAACTACTGGAGTTCCTTTCTTTACCTTATCTCCTGATTTAACTAGCATTTCCTTAAATACAACACTACCAAGTTCTACGGGAATAGTAACATTCTCACTCTTTTGAAAATAAGGTTTGGCGGTAACAGATACCCTATCTTCAATTTTTCCCATGTCTACCACAGCCGTCTTATAACTTTCTTTCCCTGCAGTATTAAGTGCATCATAAAACACATATTCTGAAGTATCTTTCTTACTGGGCGATTTGGAATATACAATAAATGGTGAATCTATCGTAGACATGGCACCCAGAATAAGTACAAAAGCAAATGATAATACTTTTCCTTTAATATTCAATTGAAACTACATCCCCTTCCTTAAGCCCACTGACAATTTCAGTGTATAAATCTGTTTTTACTCCTACCTCTACATATACCTTCTCTTTTTGTCCATTATTTAACCGATATACATAATTACGTTCGAGCCCCTCTGGATAAACAGCTTTAAATGAAACTGCCAATGCTTTCTCTTTGTAATCTGATAAAAGGCAAACTAGGCCAGTATCTCCGAATTCAACCTTATCACTACTATTCTTTAGGATAAAATTGCAGTTAGACATAATAGACTGTAAAGAAGATATTTGTTGTCCATTATTAAGTCTGTCACAAGGTTCCAACTCAAAGTTTTCACCGTGAATAGTGACATATATCTTACTTGCTTTATTAATTAAGTTCATTTTTTCAAACATACAAGTAATATATTTCTTAGAGGTATCTACAATTTGTATCAATGGAGTATCACAATTAGTTTGACTGCCATTCTCAACATTGGCTAGATAGGATATAACACCATCAAAAGGGGCAACTATATTAGTATTCTTTATATTCTTCTTAATAGTAGCCATCTTTGCATTCAAATCACTTAGTTGAATCTGGTATGCACTATATTTTGATTTTGAAATTTTTTCTTTATTCTCCAAACTCAACATCAGCTTATCAATCTTAGACAGAATTTCTTTCTGTCTATCAGAATTCTTTTTATTAAGCATCGCCTTTTCTTTCTCAATATTTGTACGAATAACATCCATTTCTGCGTAATTGAGTTGTTTTTCATTCTCATACGCTAATTGAATATCAATATATTTATCTTCTAATTGCTTCAGTTCTGTTTCATATTTTGTGACACTTTGACTTGCCAGTACTTGACCTTTTTTAACATTATCGCCTAGGACCACGTGAAATCTTTCAAAGCTACCATCCCTTTCAAAGGACAAATCCTCTGGATATGGAACAACACTGGCTTTAATAGTCCGTATATTACTGATTTCTCGATAAGTTGCTACCTCTGATTTAGCACTTACATTGACAGGATTCAATAGTTCTGGTTCTTTGACACCCTTTTTGTTTCCTTTACATCCTGACATAAACAAGGAGACAAGTAGAAGCCATATCACTAATTTAGATACTTTTTTATTCATTTTCGTCTCCTCCCATACCTTCCTGTATTACCAAGTCGTTTTCTGTGAGACCTTTAACGATTTCTGTGTATTGCACCGTTTCCTCTCCAACCTCTACTTTTTTCATAACCTTCATATTATCTTCATTAACCTGGTAAACATAGCGGAAACCATCCCCTTCTCTAACTACTCCCATAGGTAATGTTAAGATACCTTTTCTAGATTCTACTTTATTATGAATTGTGCCCTTTTCATTTACAGTCAAGCTGATTGATTGATCATTAACTTTAAGATACTTAGTACCTGATTTTTCTCCCTTTGCCAATGCTATTGTTCCTTTATAGGAACCGCTATCGCAATCTACAGTATATGTTTGTCCTACCAATAAATCAGTTGTATCCTCTGTACCAATTAACTCAAATACACATTCTCTAGGATCTATCATTTTAATGATAGGTAAATCTTTTATTGATAAGCTTGTAGCTAAATTCTCCGCTACAAAAGTTACGATACCATTACAAGGAGCATATATTTTTGCACCCTCAATATATTTTTTCTTTTCTTCCATTCTAAGATTTTGTATGTATACCTCATTTTCTTTTGCTTTCAAATCACCTTCCAGGTTGACATCTATCTCCGCAATACTTCTTTTACGCTCTGCTTGGGTGATATTACCATACTTGTAATCAATTTCTATAATCTCCTTATCATAATCAGCCTTATACTTTAATTGTTTAATTATCTCCTTGGACAGCTTAATAGCAGCTTCTAATGAATGAATTTCTTCATCTAAATCCTGAATTTGTAAGGATGCCAGTAAATCACCTTTCTTTACTTTGGCTCCTACTGACACATTTACTTCACTCACTCGAATGTCATTTAATTTAAAGCTTAGCTCTTCTTCTTTCAATTGTTTATATACACATGAAAATTCCTGAGTAACTTCCACATCTTTTCTCACTGGTGAAATAGTCTTATAATCCGTCAGTTTATCCATGCTGACATGTGACACCTTTCTCGTCGTTTTCTCATCAGGCAATAACATACAACTGGTCAAACTGCATAATAACAGCATAGCAAGTACAAAACACATAACTTTTTGGTAAATACACTCTTGCATCAGGTTCATCTCTCCATTTCAAATCACATAGTTATACAATCATTCTATCAAGAATACGAATCTCTTTTATGGTTTGTTCTCACATATTTCTTCTATTTTTCTGTAAAAATTCTTACAATTTTCCTACGGAGACATAGAAATCAAATTCCATTCCTATTCAAGTTATAACTTGACCTCTGATGGGAGCCGATGACAGTTATGCGGTATTTTTATATTAAAAAAATCTTTACTCCTAAGGGGATTGGAGTAAAGACACTTGATTGTGGGCCAGATGTTATACAAAAAAACACCTTTCCGAGTATAATAACGAAATTATAAACAGCTATGTTCCTACTAAGGTGTAGCGATTCTAGAAGGAAACCTTATGCCAGATCCTTTCACTGGTTAAAGCGAAGTAGTATAAATTCCCTTTCAACCGCTACGGATTCCATTAAACGATGTTATCTACAGCGATTTCTATAAATGGTTCGTGTTACTCTTGCTAGAGATAAGCCGATACCTCCTGACAGCAGAAGAAACAACAGATACTGTATAATATCACCAACATATAACGATTTAAATTTTGCTATAAGCATAATTAAGGCAATAAAAAACGCAGGAAAAAATAGAAAGAAGGAAACCGAAACTGCCTTGATTACACGTTTGTTTCTATCTTCTATACTTTGCATATCACTGAATGCCTCAGGACGTTCTTGAGAATACTCTTTACGCCATATGAAACAGCTTGACATAACACCAACAAGTTCCCAACCAAACTGTTCATAGGTTTTCTGATAATCCCTCTTGGGATTTGGCTGTATATCATACACAAACCGATACTTTTTGGGATCAGTTCTAATAAAGGAAAGGCGTATGCTACTCCACTGACCAATTTTTTTTATATTCCAACCCTGAAGTGCCATTTCTTCAAGCCAGATTTCATAATCAGCCGGTACAATATGCTTTAAAGCAGATAACCATATTACTTTTTTCGTTTTCATAAAATCCCCTCCAGATTTTGATAAATTTCTTTAATTCGATAAGCTTCTTCTTGGAGAATAAGCTTACCAACATCTGTTATCATATAAAGCTTTTTACGATCTAATTCCTTTGTTGAGATGATTAATCCATCCTTCTCCAGCTTACTTAAGCTTTGATAAATCGTTCCAGCTCCTAGAACAATTCTATTCTTGGTTAGCTCCTTAACATGTTGCATAATCCCATAACCATGTCGTTCTGTTTGGAGCGACAGTAAAATATAGAACATTGTCTCACTCATGGGGATGAATCTCTTCCGTACTTTATTCATATCCATAATAATCACCACCTATATATCATATTGTTATATATCACACTATGATATAGTTTATATCACGTCGTGATATATGTCAATACCTTTTAATCATTTATATTCTTCGTTACTTATCTCGTAATCTGTAGACTTAACTTAATAAAGCTTGACTATCCGTATACATTATTAATATTGACATAAAAGAAGTGGCAAATATCATAACAGGTAGCATTGCTATTGTTACACTCTCATCCTTTATACTCAAGACGGGGATTCTCGGACATAGGCTTCCTATTTTGTAAACGATGCAATCTCAATCAGATTTCCCTCCGGATCCGCAATATAGCTCGTCCTCTGTCCCCAGAACATTGTTTTTGGTTCCATAATGCTTTTTGCACCTGCAGCTACTACTTCTGCAAATGTTTTATCAACTTGTTCGTAATTATCTACGCTAAGTGCTATCTCATAGTGTCCGTTCAAGCCAGCACAATATGATAATTTTCTATCTATCAATTTTTCAAAATCACTTTTACGATACAGAAGGAATAATGTTCCATCCTTTTCCAAGTAAACAATCAAAGTATCTTCCTCTTCTTTGATTTCGAATCCAAGTACATCTCTGTAAAATCTAACCATTACAGCCATATCATCAACCATAATCCCTAGTCCATCTAATTTCATATGTTACTCCTCCTTTAATATCTGTACCAATTTTATATTATTCATTCTTATCAATTTATCTTGCTTCATATGACCTCCATAAATCTATAATATCGTAATAAACATGACATCTATATGGCATGTTTATTACGATATTATATGCTTATTAAAATATTCATAGTATCACCGTTCACCTAAATCTGATAGTAACATTCCATAAACAAAGCTATCCGTCCATTCTCCCTTATTCCAATAATCTTGTACAAAATGAGCTTCTCTACGCATTCCGACTCTTTCACAAAGCTTAGCCGATGAAAGGTTTCTAGCATCAAGGTTTGCCTGAATGCGATGTATTTTCAATATGTGAAACATATATTCGATGACACTTCTTACAGATTCCGTTGCATATCCTTTTCCAATATATTCATAATTAAATGCAAAGCCTATTTCAACGGTTTCTTTCATATCTGTATACCATAGCGAAATATTACCTATAACAATACTATTCATCTCACAAGCTAAACTAATAGCTGTGTCCTGCGTAAGAAAATTAGCGGTCAACTTCTTATGAAATTCTTCTTCTAATGATAATAAAGTCCATGGCTCATGTAATAGAAATCGACAAGTATTTTCATTTTTATATATTTCATAAAAATCCATAATATCTTCTTCCTTAATTGGTCTAATCGTAAGTCTATTTGTTATGATTTCCATAATTTATCTCCTTGCATTCCTTTTGATATCAACATGATAGGTTTTCTTTTACTCTTTATTAATTCTTATAACGTTTATCATCCACTGTGTCAACATAAACCTATCTCTAACTATTCCTTTACTTCCTAATCTTAAGAATGCTTAACTTTCACGACATTCTATAAAGGTTGCAACGCTCTCATCAATATCCTGTTTTGTTGTCTGCCAAGAGCAGACACTTATTCTAATAACAGGCTCATTATTCCATACAGCACCACCACACCAACATCTGCCACTGGCCTGAATATTTTTCAAGGTCATATTTGTCCTATCCGCCGTTTCGCATTTCACAAGAATCTGGTTAAATACAACTTCATTTAGGATGATAAAGCCATGCTCAGATAATCTTTCCGCGAAATATGTTGCATATTCACAAAGTTGGTCAACCAAATTACTGATTCCACTTCTTCCTAGATACTTCAATGTCACCCACAATTCTATACTTCTGGCTCGTCGTGACATTTCTGGCGTATAAAGCATTCCGTCTCTATTTGCACTATACTGTATATAAGAACCGGTGGCCTGAAGGGTACTTACAAGGGTGGAACGATTTTTACAAAGTACGATCCCACAGTCATAAGGAGCATTTAGTGTTTTATGAGCATCTGCAGACCATGAGTCAGCTTTTTCAAAACCTTTAATCAAGTGATACTGACTTTTTGAGGCTGCGGCCCATAGTCCAAAAGCACCGTCAACATGGACCCAGGCTCCTGTAAGGTTTGCAATATCACATAGTTTGTCAATAGGATCAAAAGCACCACTGTTTACATTACCTGCCTGCACAATCAATAGAGTATTACAATCTATTTTGGGGAGCCTATCAAGAACGATTCGACCTTGCTCATCCACCGTCGCAAGCTCAACACGATCTTTGCCAAGACCTAGTAATGCCAATGCTTTAAATACTGAAGAATGAGCCTGTTCACTAAGTACAACCTTGATAGGGGGCGCTCCAAAGAGCCCTTGTTCACTCACACTCCATCCTTGTTTTTTCAGAAGTTCGTTGCGTGCAGTTGCAAGTGCACATATGATAGCGGTTGATGAGCCACTTACGAATCCAGCAGCAGTTCCTTGTGGCAATCCCAGTAACTCTGTTATCCATTTTTCGCAGATATCCTCTAATTTTGAAGCTATTGGAGACAATACATACAAGGCACTATTTTGATCCCAGGTATCGGACATCCATTTCGCGGCAAGGGAAATAGGCAAAAGACCTCCGCATACAAATCCATAGTATTTACCACCACTTTGGACAACTGTATTAGTTGAACCGTACTTATTCAGCATATCGAGAACATCAATTGATGAACACGAAATCTCAGGGATAGGTTCATCAAACATCTTCAACTTGGATATCAAGGTTTCCGACGGAAATACATCCATTTCCTGTACTCTATCTATGTACTCATAGGAGTATTTCTGTGCTAGCTCGAACAGCTCCTTTGTATTCAATTGAAGTCTCATCTCATTTGGTAAATCTGTTTGTTTCATATTCCTCAACCTCCATCACATATTGTATTACATTCCCATATTATGTATTGACTTTGTACTACTGTCAATTCATAATTGTATTACATACAATCCAAAGGAGTATACCTATGTGGAATTTAAAAATACTTAATACAGACAAAACCCTGTATATTGCCATTGCCGATGCATTAGAACGTGACATTCGTCTTGGAGAACTGAAGGCTGGTGACAAGATGCCCACCCATAGAGAGTTAGCAAAAACAATAGGTGTTAATGTCACAACAGTAACTAGAGCCTATAAAGAAGCAGAAAAAAGAGGTCTAATTACCTCAACTGTTGGACGAGGTACTTATATTACATCGGACATGGGACTAAATGCATCTCTGATAAATACAGATACAAATAGAAATTCTCATATCGAGATGGGGCTTGCTTTACCACTAACCTCTATGGAGCCTGATATTAGCTCTATAATTAGTAAAGTGCTTCATAAAAGTCACTTAAATAATTATATGGCTTACACACAACCAGAGGGGCTAAAGAGACATAGACAAATCGGAAGCGAATGGGTCAAACGGTTTGGAATACAGACTGATGCCGAGAGTATTATTATTACAGCAGGCGCCCAACATGCTTTGAATTGCATCTTCTCTTCTGTATTTCAACAAGGAGATCATATTGCAGTAGATAGTCTTACTTACCCAGGAGTAAAAACAGTTGCTAAACGATATGGTCTCCATCTTGAAGGATTACCCATGGATCATGAAGGAATGCTTCCTCAGGCGCTGGAATCAGCCTGTACTCGAAATGAAATAAAAGGTATCTACACCGTTTCTAGCATACAGAATCCTACTAACATTATTATGTCTGAGGAAAGAAAGCTCTCTTTGGCACAAATCATTAAAAAGTACAACCTTATTTTAGTGGAAGACGATCCCTATCACTTTCTATCCACTGAGAAAAGGAATCCACTAACCAAACTTGTACCTGAATTTGGTATATACATTGCTGGTTTATCGAAAGCTTTTTATGCAGGACTAAGAATTTGTTTTACAATCGTACCAAGAAGGTTATACAATAGGATTTCTCAAGCGGTAGTCGACACCATGTGGATGGCTCCCTCCTTTAATGCTGAAATTGTATGTGAATGCATAACGAGTAAAATTGCGGATCAAATCATTGAGAAGAAAAGAGAAGAAATTAGACATAGAGCTCGATTTATGACAGAAAACTTAGCTAGCTATGAATTATCCTACACTCCAGACAGTATGTTTGCATGGCTAAAGCTTCCAAATGATTGGAGTAGTCTTGAGTTTGAGAAAGCTGCCAGCGAAAACGGTGTAAACGTCATCTCATCAGACAAATTTACGGTGGGCAGTGTTGTTCCCCCTAACTATGTACGTCTTTCGCTGACAGGAACCGATAACAGAAATGATTTTGAGAAAGGAATCTATATTATCTTAAAACTTCTAAATGGTGAAATTGGAATAGCAAAAGGAATTCTTTAAACTAACCACTTACTAGCTATACGCTCTTCATTAAGATTTCTTGTATTCTGCTCCTTCGTTGGTCTTCCAATTGCAATGGCGGATGCTGCCTCATACTCCTTCGGAATCCCGAGTTTTGTAAGTAGTTCTCTATTTTCATTTAATGCATTTGTAACTCCACTGAGATAAATAGTACCAATTCCCATTTCAGTCGCAGTCAAAATCATATTTTCCAAGATACATGCTGCACTACAATACTGTGCTCTTTCAAAACGGCCAGTAAGTTTTTCTATGGCAACAATTATCAGAGTTGGTGCTTTATATAGTGCACTTTTTATTATATGGTTACCCATTTGAGTTTTTGAATTTGAAAAGTATTGTAGTGTATTTTGTTCTAACTCGTCAAGTAGCTTGTTGTTTTGAATAATAAACAATTTAATTTTGTCACAATAATTCATTCCAATGGGGGCCCCTTGAGCTGCACGAATTAAAACTTCAATTTCTTGACGTGAGATTTGTTCAGTAGTAAAATTGCGGCATGATCTTCTTTTTGATATAATACTTATCATTGATTCTGACATATTAATCCTTCTTTCCAAATATTTATTCATAACATATAATCATAGTATGTTATAAACATAATTATATATAAATTGTAATAATATGATAAGTACGCAGTTTTTTATGACTAAGTATGGTTAAGCATACCATGCAATTTAAGGGATAAGAAAGGCATAACTATGAATGATTATCAAACACCAGAATACTTTTTAGAAAATCTGAAGAAGGTTGATAGACAAAATAACGATTGTCCAGTAACTTTCGTACTCGATTTAATTAGCGGTAAGTGGGAAATTAAAATTATCTTTTATTTATTAAAATACAATACACTCCGGTTTGGACAATTAAAAGCTCACTTACCAGGCATCACCAATACTGTATTAACTGGAACTTTAAAAAAATTGGAGCATGAAGGTGTCGTGAGGCGGATTCAATTTAATGAGATCCCTCCTCATGTTGAATATTCTCTAACAAAGGCTGGATTGGATTTACAACCCATCTTTATAGAGCTGGCAAAATGGGGAAAATTGCATAGCTTGAATATGACATAAATCAATCATTAAGACGTAAAAATGCCATTGCTAACCTATAAGGGGTCTGCAATGACATTCTTGACGAAGTTACATCTAATTATTGTTCTTATGCATCCTAACTAACTAATATGAACTCACTACTAAACTACACTTGATGATGATTATTCTAGGTAAATTGTTATCAGTATTTATATTAGTTCCTTTTTCATCAAAAGTAATGGCTGGCGGGTTTTTCCAATTACAACAGATTCTCTAGAAAATTGCACAAATCCTCTCTTTTTATAAAATGAAATAGCAGGTTTATTTATTTCAAGAACTCCTAACGTTAGAATGTTTTTTCCATTAAACTTAGCAACATTTTCCGCTTTCGTCATAAATTGTGACCCTACACCCATACCTTTAAAATTTTTGAGCATATATAATCGTTCAATCTCTAAAGAATTTGGCTTCAATATGTATTTCATATACCCTGTAACCTTATCATCCACATAATATAATAAGAAATAGTTTGCCTTATCTCTTATTTCTTCTTCCAAATGTTGAAGCGTATATTTGTTATTTACATATTCTTTGACATCTTCTGTATCCAGTAGATCATAGAATGCTTCCATATATGCAGTTTGGCTAATTCTTTTCAATTCGTCTAAATCATTAAGGTTACCATCTCGAAAATATTCCATTGTTCTTCTCCTATCATCATTAAAGATTTCTGTACTGTCAACGCCACATTCACAGCTGTATCCATTTTTCCCTGAATACATTTATTCCCATGATACGTAACTAACCATGAAAAGTCAAGTTACAGATTATGATAGATAGGAATCATTTTATCGAAAGTACAAAATTGTGTAAAACCAAGTCTCAACAACTCCTGCTTTGTCTCTTGTATATGAAATCCCAGATGTTCTTTTTTATGACAGTCACTTCCAATCGTGATAATGGTTCCTCCTAGTTCTTTAAACAGCTTAAGAATATTTCTCGATGGAGTAAGCTCAGATAGTCCGTATCGATAACTTGACGTATTTACCTCGATACCCTTACCATCAGCTATCACAATTTTCAAAATCTCAGTAACAAGTGGTTTGATTTTTTCGAAAGGATAGCTACCAGCTATATCATAACGGCTGATTAAATCCAAGTGTCCTAATATGCTGTAATTATGATACTGCTTTACGAGGGCTAGTATTTCTTTATAATAGCGCTCGTTATACTCCTGTTGAGTTCGCCCCCGCTGAAATTCCTGTGTCCAGAACTCTTTATCTTCCACCTGATGAACAGATAAAATTACAAAATCCAAAGGAAATTTAGCAAACAATGCTTCATACTCTGGAATTGTGTGTGTCTGTATTCCAAACTCAAGTCCCATCTTAATTGAAATACGGTTGAAATAATAATATCGTAGTTCTCGGATTGTGGCTTCATACATATAGTAATCCACATTTACCATTTCCATCTGCTCTGGTTCTCCAGGACCTCCACTACGGCATTCTATGCCGCGAGGATCATCGCAGTCTCTCTTTACTCCATAATCCACATGATCCGTAAAGCATATTTCATGCAATCCCATGTGAATTGCATCGATAATTACATCCTCCATTCGATATATAGAATCATCACTGAATTCAGTATGCACGTGATAATCAGCCCACATATTCTTCTCCTTTCTTTTCATAAGTTTTTTTCTTTAATAACTCGTGCATTGCGACCATCACTGCTAATATTATTAATAGGTAAACTGGAAGAAAGGAAACTGTAATATAGTTTGCAACCAAGCCAAAGATTGGTGGCATTATGCAGGTTCCCACATATGCACTTGCCATTTGCACTCCTATCATAGCCTGAGATTTGTCTGCCCCAAAATGTGATGGGGTAGAGTGAATAATGCATGGATAGATAGGCGCACAGCCCAGACCAATCATGATTAATCCAAGCAGTGATATATTGGGGCCAAGTGGTAAAAGCATTGTAATCACACCTAATCCAATAATTATCTGCCCCATACGTATCATTTGAACATCACTCAGTTTCATCGTTATGAATCCGCTTAATGCACGTCCAATGGTAATCCCGATAAAAAACATTCCTGCGAAACTCGCAGCTATATCAGCAGAAACTCCTTTGTATAGTGTCAGATAGCTACTTGCCCAAAGACCAGTTGTTTGTTCTACCGCACAATAACAAAAAAAGCATAACATTACTTCTTTTGAACCAGGTATTCTAATAATCTCCCGCAATGATAAGGGTTTTGCGGTTATTTCTTTTTCATTATCGCCTATTGTCTGATTACGCTTTTCCCACAGTGGTAAGCTGATTATCAGTACTGCCGTCAAAAAAATCTGTAATAATGCAATCATACGATACCCACTGTTCCATCCCATTTCTCTGCTTAGTGAATATCCCATAATATAAGGACCTAACGTTGCTCCAACGCCCCACATACAATGAAGCCAGCTCATGTGTCGGCTTTTATAATGAAGTGCAACATAATTATTTAAGGACGCATCCACGCTTCCAGCACCAAGTCCATAAGGAATAGCCCATATACAAAGTGCTGGGAGAGAATGACTGAATGAAAAACCTAACAATGCAGTTGCAGTCATTGCAACACTGATAGCTACGATCTTTCCTGTTCCTAGTTTGCGTGTTAATCTGTCACTTTGCAAACTAGAAATAATCGTTCCAACCGCAATAATCATTGAAATAATACCAGCAGATGAAATTGGGACTCCCAATTCAGAATACATTGTAGGCCAAGCGGAGCCCAGAAGTGAATCAGGTAAACCAAGGCTTATAAAAGACAAGTATATTACTGTCAACAATAATTGAAACATGTATCATTTCCCTCCCCGTTTCGATCATAATCCATAAGTTTGCTTTCTCCTCCTACTAGACATGGTATATTTACTGCTACTCCTTTGTATGGCAGACAAATAGCATAACCAATTACTACATTCTTCACAATCCTTCTTAATTTATATACCATATAACTCTCCTTTACAAAAATAATCTATAATCTAAATAATAACGACTTTTTACCTTGTATCAATCTTAATTTAGACCTATAATATAACAAAAACGACTTTCTATGTTATAAGGAGAAACGCCATGAATTTATCACAGTGTTCATTGATTACAAATCATTCAAATAGAGAGCTACATCCTCATGGCACTTTAGAGTTTCCATGTGCTGGGTACATTTCCACGCATACAAATAGTCCCACAGATGCTATTCCTTGGCACTGGCATGAAGAATTAGAAATTATCTATCTGAAAAAAGGAACCTTAAAGTTACAGGTTCCATCTAACACCTATATATTAAACGAAGGTGATTGTGCGATAATTAACTCACATATTCCTCATTATATAGTTGCAGTTTGTTCCTGTGAATTACATTCACTAGTATTTAATTCTTCTATTATTTCAGGAAATACTAGTTCTGCATATTATCAGAAGTATATGCAGCCGTTACTATCATGCGCCTCTTTTACCTGCATAACTTTTGAGGCACAACATCCAGATATAGCACAATATTTCTGTAAAGCATTCGAAGCATTACGAACTGATTCTTTTGGCTATGAATTTACAATACGTGAAGAACTATCACACATTTGCCTATATCTTTATGATTATTTCTCAAACCAGCTATTCACAGCAAAACATACACAGAACATAGACAATATTCGTATCGAAAAAATGATAGACTTCATTCATAATCATTACGCAGAGAATATAACATTGGTGGATATTGCAGAAATAGCGGATATTGGAGTTCGAGAATGCCTGCGTTGTTTCAAAAGAACAATCGGGCAATCACCCATACAATATCTACTCAAATACAGATTAATGCAAGGAGCAAGTTTACTTTTGACCTTCCCCACTTTAAGTATTTCAGAGATCGCAACGAACTGCGGATTTGATCATCCTAGCTATTTTTCTAAAACATTTAAGCGATATTACTTTTTCTCTCCAAAAGAATACAGATATTCGCATAATAACACTATCTAAGTCATTTTTAAAATATTCTCTACCACACTACAATAAATATAGACCTTCCATCCTCAATTAGCTTGAAAATGTAAGGTCTATATTTATTATAACATACTCATTATCTCCTCTGCTGACATAACTCGTGCAAATGCAAATCGTAAAATATCGAGTTCTGCTTTCTGCATCTCACTATTATAGGTTGATGTTATATCTGAGCCGAAAATCACATAATAACCTCTTTCATATGCTTGTCGAGCAGTTGTCCCACAGCAACAATTGGTTAGTGTACCACAAATTATTACGGTATCTTTTCCCATCTGTTTTAAAATTGTATCTAAAGGTGTATCGTAAAAAGCTCCATAGGATGGTTTATGTATCACTATTTCGTCAGGTTGTGGTGCTAACTCATGCCAAACTTCCCCTCTTGAGAACCAACTATCATCTGTAGCCAACTCCGGAAACCTGTTTGGCATAAAACGTCCACTAACGGGTCGATCCATAAAGTTATGTGTGTTGCTAAAAACAGTATAAATCACAGGTATCTTTTTCTCTCGACAAAAATTTATTACTCTTTTCATTTTACTTACTTGTCTGGTTGCTTCAGGTATCCAAGAAGAGGTCCACTCTGGTTTTACGAACTCATCCTGCATATCAATTACAAGTAGGGCACATTTCTGTGGATCTATAGGAAATTGTGCTATGCCATTATGATACGCATTAAGCGCATGTTTCATTATCTCTACTTCATTAAATTTCATCATTGACTTCCTCTTTCATTAAACTTTATTCTATATTACCATAATAAGCAAAATTCCACAAATGTTTGCTAATAAGTGGGAAATCCAGCATATGTAAATATTTTTAGTTTTATGAAATAATATGCAATATATAACACTATCAATAAAAACCCATATGATATCGTATATAACTACAATAGGAGAACCTGTTGAAAAATGTCCTATAGCAAAAATCAAAGATGTCACTATAATTGCGACTGTATTATTAAAACATATGCTTAATTTCCTTTGAAGAAAACCTCGGAAGCATATTTCCTCCGCTAATGCCAATACAAAAAGCTGTGGGATAAGTATAAACAACTTGTCAAAAGCTAGAACTGGCTGAGTTCGATCAATTACATGTGCAAAGTAATCAGGTACAATTAATTTTGATAAAAGAAGGGAGGTATATCCTGTACCAATAGGTAATAATATGAGCCACCAGTATTTAGTTAAATCCTTCTTCATCCTTTTAATTTTAAAGCCAATTTCCTCAAAAGATTGTTTTCTTACAATTTTTTCAATCAAAATATACGGAATGATAAGTATATACAAACCTACTTGTATTGTGATTATTAATCCCCAAATAATAGCAGGTAATAATTCTTTTACCACCATTTCTTTATCTCTGATGATTGATTTCTGTTCGGTATTCATAATATATTCCTCCACTATGTAAGATAAATAAAGTCTAACTAGATATATTTATACTGTCAACTAGGAAGAGTGTAAGTTACATTATAGCATGGTAAGTTGCATTATTTACGGTTTTGTAATGCTCTTAATCCCGAATTTATTTGTCTAGAATCTTTTAATTGAAGAAGTTGACTTATTAAATTGACTACAAGGTACACGATAAGAATAGTCCCCATAAAAAGCATAATTTGAATAAAATCAAGATTTTTCCCAATTAAAATAGTAAAGCCTATGATGAGTATTTCCAATACTAACAAATGTAAAATTTTACGAATCATAGTCTGACGTAAGTTTAGCTCCTTCCGTGAGTATAGAATAATCGAAGGAAGTGTACCTAACGTCGCACCAATTAAAGGGGAATAGAATGCACTAAAACCGAACATCTCTTCTGCCTGAAACACTGGCCCTAAAATAGCGGTTGACACATTAAGGCAAGTGACAAGTATAAAAAATCTTATGGCACAAAGTCTTAAAAACGAACCAAAACTCATTGTTCTACACCTCCTAACAATTTTTTTAAGGCGGAAACATAATGGCGTGAAATGATAATTTCTTCTCCGTTAAAAAGCTTTGCTGAGAACCTTCCATTAAAAATTGGATATACGCTGTCAACTTTCATTAAATTAACCACCATTGATTTTGAACAACGAAAAAACCGCATGAATTTACTAGCTTCCTCAAATTCATACAGCTTAATTTGTAATCGATATGTATTTTGTTCGGTATAGGCAAATACTTGATTATCCACCGCTTCAACATAATAAATATCTGTTACAAATAACTCAACCATTCTTTCATCTTCATAACCAAATAAAGAATTGTCTGTTGATTTTATAAAATTAATTATACTATTTACTTTGTCTGATATACTGTGACATTGTATAACCACTCGCTCAGACTGATCTTGTGTTATTTCTTGTACCGATACCTTCATTTTCTCCTCAATTACTTCTATTTTTCTTTCGCCTTAAAATTAAAAATTTGCTTAGATTCCGTTCTGACATCTAAGCAAATTTTACCACACATATCCTTTAATTACAAATTCTATTATGTATTCAGTAGAGCTTCCACCTGTTCTTTTCTTTCAAATAGAACGCAACCACCACTATGCTCCTCCATTAGTACATTGCCCTCACGGAGACCTAAGAACAATTTCGACTGCAAAGCTTCTCTTAATGAACTATCTTTCACATTAATATCAGAATATGGCGAGAAAGGGCAGGGCTCCGCTCCACCATGAGAATTGATATGAAAAAATCCTCTTCCAGCCGCAAGACAACCTCCAGTCGATTTTTCATCTCCAGGAAAAGAGACAAACAACATCTTATCATGGTATATCCTGATTTTTTCTAATTGTATTTTTAAATATTCTCGTTCCTGATTGCCTAGCGCCAAGTACGTTGCCTCTTCTGTAACAGGGACAAACTCAACATAGAATAACACTTTACAACCATTCTTATCTAACTTTTTAAGAAACACTTCCGATGTGACTTCTTTTATATTTTCTGTTGTTACAGTGATTGAGGCTCCAAAAATTATTCCATTATCCTTCATAAGTGCCATTGTTTTCATAACTCTTTGATAAACACCAACACCACGCCTATTGTCAGTAATCTCTTCTCGACCTTCTATGCTAACAATCGGCACAAGGTTCCTATGTTGATCTAGCTGTTTAATATATTCATTATCTATTAATGTTCCGTTTGTGAAAATCGGAAACAAAATCTCCGGAATATCTCCCGCAACTTTTATGACATCCTTCCGGATCATTGGTTCTCCGCCAGCTAAGAGTATAAAACCAATTCCAAGATCTCTTGCTTCTAAGAATACTTTCTTCCATTCCGCTTCTGTAAGTTGGCTGATAGGAGCACAATCACTGCACCCATGATTTGCCCTCGAATAACATCCAGAGCAATGGAGATTACAACTGCTTGTGATACTGGCAATCAAGAATGGTGGAATATGTTCTCCTTTTTCTTCGGCCACAGCTCTCTTTTTATTTGCTACTCTCGAAGCAAGGGCATACTTTGCCATAAATATGCTTTCTGCGGGATTCTTTATCGTTGCCTTTACTGCATTCTTAATAAGATTCTCAACACCTTTTGTCAGGTATTTTTCCAAGTTAAACTCAGTATTCATAATCTTCCTTTCTATATACACGAACAAATTCTTCTATCTGACTATCAAGTATTGTCAATGCTTCATCCTTCTTATCCGAATGATCCATATACATTGTAAGCAACAAAAAAATTGGTGCATAAAAACTAATTGCCACAGCCCTTGCATCTCCATTACATAATATCCCGGCCTTCATCATCGCTGCAATCAGACTTGTTTGATATGATATTGCATTATCCATGAATATCTGACGATACATGCCATAAATTTGCTCATTCTGATATTGCTCCATGTGAGCAATACGCCAGAACTTGTATATATAAGGGTCTGTTAAATAAAATATAAATGCTTTTCTGATTAAATCTTTCAGTCCATCAAAATCCAATTTATGATAGAGATTGGAAGCTTCCGTATGTTGATCCTCATTTTGCGGTAAACCCAAAGTATCTGACAGGTTAGAAATATGTTCATTGATCAAAGTAACTATAGAGTCAAATATTTCCTGCTTACTCTTATAGTGTTTATATAGAGAAGCATCTTTAATCCCTACTGCTTCTGCAATTTGCTTTACACTCGTTCCCTTATAGCCTTTTTCCGCAAATAGTGTTAATGCTTCTTCAATAATTCTTTCTTTCGTATTCATCCTAACTATCCTCCTTTTACGATTCGTGCATCAATTCATATAAATGCTAGTGTTCACTAGCTATCTGCATTATAGGCTAGTAAGTACTAGCTGTCAAGAATTTTTTCATTTATAGAAATATGTGAGATTATTTATCTAAATTTGAATACAAAAAAATAAGCTAAGTCTATGTAGAATTAGCAAAATTGATTTAGTATTATCCTTTTATTTTCTATGTATATTAAAGTATTCCATTATTTATTCCATATCCTAACATTCTATCTTCTGAAAAATTAGTAGAAGCACTAATAATACCTCTTGATTCTATGTCAGAAATTACTTTTCATTGTTTCATAACCTTAGGTATGAAAAGATCGTAAATGGCTTTTTTTCAAAAATACAATAAATTATCCTGTATCCTCCTTTCATTAATAATAAAAAGGGCATTCGAGGATAAACTTTAAATTGAGCATTCTTACTCTCTGTCTCAGAAAGGAGATTCCCATGTAGTATTTGAAAAACAAAGAAAAATGAATCAGCTGAATTATATCCATATTCGACAATCTGTGCACTGTTTACTCGATAAAATCAGAACAAAATGTTAATTCCAAATAGAAACTTATCTACCATTATAATCACTCATTAATCGCCTCGATACCAAGCCGGCTTAGCTTCTCAAGGTTATCTAACATATTCTGGAGCACCTCAGGAGCGTGGCCCTCCCAATCCAACACTTCGCCCACTACTCGTAGCGGTGACTTGGTACGGTAAGACCTTGTCGGATTCCCTGGAAATTTCTTATCAGTTAAATTAGGATCATTCTCAAAGGCACCTGTAGGCTCTACAATATAAATTCGACATGGCTCGTCACCTATCGCAAGCTCAGCTCCCCATATGGCTGCATCTAGTGTCGCGGTCAGATAAACGAAGTTAGCCTTCTTTCGCTCCCCATAATTTGAACTATAGCCTGGTTTCAACAAATCTCCGACCTTCAAATCGACTTTTGTTCCGTGGTAGAAAGGTCCTAAATCCAGCGATTGATTCCTTAATTGTTCTAATTCAGTTTCCGTAGTTTGCTTTTTTAGATTGTTATACATTTCCTCTTCACCTCATTCCACCATTGACGATTTAGCATGAATTCAGCTTTGTCATTAAATATCTTTTTTAATCAAGCTGAATTTCCTCCATATATGCTCTATGGTTTAACGTTTTTTTACTGTTGAATTAACGGCAATCATCACATAATCTCCAATATAATACCTGGTATAATGGTTACATTTTCCCAACCACAGCCAAAGATATGAAAAGGATAGGTTGTAATTCGGACCATTCTGTGATTTGCACCATTCATAATATACATACTCCGTCTAAGTGTTCTAATTCATGGCAAAAGCACTTAGACATTTCAATTTCACCTGTGACAATAATTTCTTTGTCATATTCTATTATTTGAGAGTTGACCAGCTTAAGAGTATATCCACAATAATCTATTACGATATGCTATCATAGTTATATCGAAGGTTCCTCCTTTCTATAAGGCTAAACTTACTAACAGTATAATTACTAGAAATTGTAAAGTCAACCTTACATCATATATATCTGAATTGAGAAAGCATATCTAAAAAGAGTTTTGGCTCCTCACCACTAGATTATCTAGTGATGGAATCCTATTTTGCTATAAAACCATAATAACTGCACAGTAGAATAAGAAAATACCCAGAATCCAATTAATCGTCTTATAGTATTTTGCAAATTTTCGTTGAATGCCGATTCCTACGAAAGCCCATGTAAGAGAAGCAATTGAACCAACCGTAGCAATGATGATTTCAGTAATCACAAATGCGCATAGGCTATTGTAATATGGAACAATAAATCCACTTAGGGCCGTCATTCCATAAAAGTATATCTTCATATTGAGGAACTGCAGGGTAAGGCCTGTCAAAAAAGAAGGCTTTCGACTTGTATTTTCTTCTTTTGGCTTACTGCGGATAATATGTATTCCAAGCCATATGAGATAAATTGCGCCTACATATTTCAGCACAATCAGCTCCGGACTCAAATACTTGCGCATACCGTAGACTGCAAGCGCACAAATCATTTGTACCGCATAGTAACCTATGAAAATACCAAAAAGAAGGTTCTTTCCTCGTTTCCAACCATATATGGTCATTGTATTTAATGATAAAACATTACCCGGCCCCGGTGTAAATGAGCTTATTAGCATATAACTTATTAGTGCGGATAAAACGTTGCTTGGCATTAAAACACATCCTCTCACGAATTCTTCACTAATTATACTGTAGAAGATGTGTTATATAAATTATCGCTTTTCAATCTTTATGTATAGTTTAGAACTATGCCTCGTTAAACATTTTTTTCAATGCTTCTATATATAGATTACCAAAATCACTATGGGCCATGTCTTTGTTTCGGATGATTCCAATTTCAGTTCTCTCATCCACATTCAGCGGTACGGAAATAATGTCTGTTCCGTGCAAATATGTCGGGAAAATACCGGAGGAAATCGTATAGGCATTCAGACCTATCATAAAATTAACAACAGCAGCACGGTCAGATACTACAATGTGCTTTTTTATCGGTCTGGTACTCAAGATTTCTTCCGTAAGATAGAAGGAATTACTTATTCCTTAGTCATCGTCATACCTCTTGGTGTCCTCAAAAACAGCGTTTTCCCTATATTACGTTCAATCTCTCGGATTGCATTTGAAAGACTCGGCTGGGCGATAAAGAGCGACTTCGCCGCCTCACTGATGGAGCCTTTTTCTGCAACAGCAATCACATATTTCAATTGTTGTAATGTCACTCAGTATCACCTCCGTTTACTGACATCTAATCTGCATTATGAAAGTCTGTAACAATTTGATAATTATTACCTCTACAACGTCAGCAAAATCTTCTGGCAAACCTTATTTATCATAGCTACCTGTGATGACAGGCTGCGGCTTTCCTCCTTTGTGTAGCTGAGAAAGCGGTCGTGGTTGACCTACACCTTCCTCTTCAAGGTTTCTTTTCTTGACATCATTACCACCGTCTCCACATGGCCTGTCCATGCAAACATGTCCACCGGTACTATCTCTTCTACTTTATACTTTCTTGCTACAAGATACTCTAAATCATCTGCTAAAGTTTCCGGATTACAGCTGATATAGATAATCTTTTCTGGTGCCAGCTTCACAACACTTGATAAAAAGGCTTCATCACTTCCAGCTCTTGGAGGATCCATAAAGACTACATCAATCTTTTTCTCCTTCTGGGCTTGCTCCACCATAAACTCTCCAGCATCTTTATTATAAAAGATGACATTCTTAATCTCATTTTGCTTGGCATTAGTAATAGCATCCTTGATGGCATCACTATTAAGCTCCACGCCTATTACTTCTTTGGCATGCTTACTGGCAATTAAACCTATGGTACCAATTCCACAGTATGCGTCAATTACTGTTTCTTTTCCAGTTAAACCTGCTAGTTCAATGGCTTTACTATATAGAATTTCTGTCTGAATGGGATTCACTTGATAAAAACTCTTAGGAGAGATACGGAAGGTACACCCGCATAGCTCATCCTCAATATAGCCCTTGCCATATAGAACTGTTTGTTTCTCTCCTAACACCATACTCGTCTGCTTGTCATTGACATTTAGAATAATCGTTGTAATCTCTGGATGCTCTTTTCTAAGAGCCTTTACAAAATTGTTTTTAGATGGAAGAATCGGAGATGTCAAAACCAGTACAACCATAACTTGTCCCGATCTATGGCCAGTACGTACCATTACATGGCGAAGAAGTCCATAGCCCGTGTCTTCATCGTAAGTAGTAATCTTAAAGGATTTCAAGAAGCCTCGAATGGTATTTATTATTGCATCCGCTTTTTGATCCTCAATTAGACAAGTTTCAATTGGTACAATCCTATGAGTTCCTTCTTCATAAACGCCTGAAATATAAGTACCGTTTCTCAATCGCCCAAAGGTAGCATGAACCTTATTGCGATAATAGTACGGATATACCATTCCAATAATTGGACTTACCTTTCCGAAATGTCCCACCAGCTTACTAACATTTTCCTGTTTTCTCTTAAGTTGCTGTTCGTAGGAGATGTGTCTAAGGCTACATCCTCCACAACGGTGATAGACAGGACAATCTACCTTACTTCTCCTTTTTGCACCACCTTCTGTTCCCTGAGAATTACCTTGGCGTCTCGCCGGCTTATATCCACTTACTGGGTCCTTTTTCTCTGATTTCTTTTTCCTTTCAGTTCTCTCATTTTCATATTTCTTCACATTTTTCTTCTCTTTTTGCTCTGGTGTCATTCTCTTTTCGATCTTTTCCAGCTTTTTAACAAATTCATCCTCCAAGGATTTTTTGGATACATGTTTACTCATTTTACTCATTTTTCTTTCCTATCTATAATTTTCTATTGTGTTACCATATATTATTATATTTACACACCTTCATAATCAAACTTAGGAATAAAACTCTCACTGGCTGTTCCTCCCTCCTGGATATAACCATTTTCCACTCCTAAGTCAATGGCATACTCCACCAACTCTTGATATTCTAGATTGGTAAGTCTACGATTAATCTCAGGATACTTCTCGACAAAAGGAAGGGGCGTATACTGATTCATTATGCTAATATAAATATTGTCTTTATAGGTCTCATAGAGATAGCGAATAACTTTTTTTGAATCCTTTGCATATCCAGGTAATGCCAAATGCCTAACTATGACACCCTTTATCATATGTCCCTTCTGATTAAATTGAGGCGAACCAACCTGTCTCACCATTTCTTGAAGAGCAGCCTTAGCAGTGGTAAAATAATTCTTTGCATTGGAGTAACGCACAGCAATGGCCTCCTCACAGTATTTCATATCCGGCAGGTATACATCTACAAAGCCATCCAATTGTCGAAGGGTCTCTACCTTCTCATATCCACTGCTATTATATACAATGGGAAGTTTTAGCCCATGCTCTTTGCCTAGCATTATAGCCTCACGAATCTGGAATACATAATGGCTTGGGGTAACCAGATTAATATTGTTAGCACCCTTTTTCTGAAGTTCTAGAAAGATGTCAGCAAGTCTTTCTACCGTAACAACTTTTCCCACTTCATCTGTAGCAATGTTACGGTTCTGACAAAATACACAGCCCATGGAACATCCAGAGAAAAATACGGCTCCAGATCCCTCATCCCCAGAAAGACAAGGTTCCTCCCACATATGAAGAGCAGCTCTTGCTACCTTAATTTGACTGTCCTCTCTGCAATAACCCTTTTGCCCAATATGACGATTCACCTTACAATCCCTTGGACAGATACTGCAAAGCTCCATATATTTTATTGTTTCCTGATGTAGTTTCTCATATGATACTTTCTTTACATCCATGGTGAATAGAACTCCTTTTAATAATTGTTTGACTATGATACCACAAATGAATCCATATACCATTCCTATTGACCCAAAAGCTGTGAGAACCCAATGGTACCCACAGCCTACTAATGCATGTAGTCATGCAACCTCGTTTTATTCAATCCATTTTGGAATCTCTATTGTAAAGCAAGTTCTTATCTCATCACTTTCCACAGCGATAGTTCCTTTATGTGCCTTTACAATTTCTTTTGCAATGGCTAGTCCAAGACCTGCACCCCCTGTATTTGAAGAACGGGCAGAATCCAGTCGATAGAATTTGTCAAAGATAATATTAAGTTTTTCCCTAGGAATTGTTTCGCCTTCATTTGAAATCTTAAGTATAATGATATTAGCTTCCTGCTTGCCTTCAATGGTAATGGCTGAATTAACATTACTGTATGCAATAGCATTCTTAATAATATTATTTACAACTCTTGCAAGTTTGTCCGGATCTGCATAGATGTTTAGATCGGGCTGTATCTGAAGAACAATACTTCTACCGTTACTATTAAGAATAGGATAGAATTCATCTGCCATTTGTTCCAACATAAAATTCAATGAAATATTTTCTTTGTTCAATTTCATAGCTGAGGCATTAAATCTTGTTATATCAAAGAATTCATTGATCAGCTGTTCTACCCTGTTGGCCTTATTAAGAGCTATCTTTGTATATTTTTCTCTTTGACTTTGAGACATATCAATATTATCATCCAAAAGATTTAAATATCCTATAACCGAGGAAAGTGGTGTCTTTATATCATGAGCCAGATAGGCTATTAACTCCTTTTCCCTTTGTTCTTCTTGTTTAGCTATATGTTCATTACGAATATTCTGAAGTTTCAAATCGTTAAAACTTCTTTCAATCTCAATAAAATCATCATCAAGAGAGAGCACGGTACCATCCTTCTCAAACATAATGTTTAACTCGTTAATCACCTGTCCAAGCTTTCTAACTGCTTGAATCTCAACAAAAATCCAGCTGACAAATAAAATGATACAAACTCCCAATACAATAATCGTAGTCTTATTCCGAAGAACATTTACTGCAGTATCATAACCAAATAAATCAGAAATAAAATCAATAACCACTCCACTAAATATCTTGTTTTGTATATACAATAATGCAATCATAAGAATGAGTAGAGAAAAGGCTATGATAGAATGATGACGAAAAAGTCTTCTCTGATATTTCTTAATAAAATTCTTATTCAACCTTATATCCCACTCCCCATACTGTTTTAATATATTTAGGGTTATCAGCTGTTTCCTTCATCTTTTCCCTAATATGCCTAATATGCACCATAATGGTATTATTAGAGTTGGAGTAGTACTTATCCCCCCATATTTCCTCAAACAAGTTATCTGCTGAGAATACCACTCCACGGTTACTACATAAAATCCAAAGCAAGTTAAATTCTGTAGGTGTAAGGTTGATTTGTTCTTCATCCAAAATGCATTCGTGAGTATGTTTATTTAGTACCAAACCAGAAAAAGCAATCACGCCCTCCTCAGTTTCTTCTGTAGTTACGCTGTTATATTTGGTAACTCTTCGAAGTTGTGCTTTTACTCTTGCCACTAATTCCAATGGCCGAAATGGTTTTGTAACATAATCGTCCGCACCTAAAGTGAGACCAGTAATCTTGTCAATTTCTGCCACTTTTGCAGTTAACATAATAATAGGAAAATTGTAGTTTTCTCGTATTTTTTTACAAATTGTAAAGCCATCCACATCTGGAAGCATAACATCTAGGATTGCTAACTGATATTTATTATAATCCATAGACTCTAACGCATCTTTACCCAAATAAAATTTATTGACCGCATACCCTTCATTGGTTAAATATAATTCAATTAAATCTGCAATTTCCTTTTCATCATCTACAACAAGAATCTTTGTTTCCATTGTAATCCCCCTGTGTATTATTTATTTTTATAATAAAAGATTGCTAATTGTGTTCGATCCCTTAGCTCAAGTTTTTCTAAAATATTACTTAAATAATTACGAACTGTACCTTCACTAAAAAATAATATTTCACTAATTTCTTTATTATTAAGACCTTTTGCTACTAATTCTATTATTTCCAATTCTTTTTCATTAATATTAGCTTGCCCATAATTAAAATGTTGTTTTTTTTCTATTAGTGATGGTAGTTTCTCTACAATTTCACCACCAAATACACTCTGGCCAATATATACCGCTTTAATAGCTGGAATAATACTCTCGTAATTCTGTTTTAGAATATACCCCTTTACACCAATTCTCAAAGCCTTTACAATATACTCCGAATCGGAAAATGTGGTTAGAAAAAGAATCTTTGCATCTGGGTATTTCTCTAGAATCATTTCTGCTGCCGTAAGGCCTGTCATCCCCTGCATACGTATATCCATAAGCAAAACATCTGGTTTATATCTGGAATATAACTCTACACCCTCTGCTCCATCATTTCCGATACCCAATACTTCAACTTCCTTACTAGCTTCTAAAATAGTTTTTAACGATAATGAAACTAATCGATCATCATCTACGATTACTATCTTCATATTCTTCTCCTAATCTATCTACTTCTTTGGAATAGATACATAAATCTGAAATCCCTCACCTTGATAAGTTCTAAAAACTCCTCCAAGACTAAGTGTCCGCTCTTTCATATTTTCCAGTCCCATGCCTGGTGAACCTATCACGTTCATTTCCTTTTCTTTTGTACCATTATCTTTTATATTTAATTGGTAATGACTGTCTATCTCCATCATAAAAATAATAATTTTCGTAGCATCACTATGTTTTACAACATTAGATAAAGCTTCCTTGACTATTGCAATAAAACAGTATTTGACACCAGGATGAATCATTTTTGACATAGAGTATTCAAACACTATATCATATTGCGTCATTACTGAGATTAACTCTTTTATAGTACTTTCCAAATCGATAGCCTCATCATGAAGGTCATGAACACTACTTCGTATATTATTCATTGCTTCAGAGAGGGTCTTTTGGAGATCCTCAAAATATCCCTTTAACTCATTATTCTTATTTAATGTAGACAATGCTCCTACTTGTAAGATGGATCTTGACAACATATGGCCTACATTATCATGTATCTCTCTAGCTATTCTGTTTCTTTCCATTAATTTTGCGTAATTAATCTCATATTCCATGGATTCTGACAAGGCTTGATTTTGAGCTTTTAACTGATTTGCTCTTTCTGTGCTATCATCCCGTAATCGTTTAAACTCTTGTTCTAAAAAAAGAAGCTTCTTCGTTCTACTTGAAAGAAGAATACTAATAAGTACAGTTCCTACAAGAAATACACTGTATATTAAACTGTAGCTTAGACTAAAGCGATATAATCCAACTAGTCCTAATACACACATATAGGAACATTGCTGATAATAAAAATCATAGAACAGTGATGGAATGAATATAGAGTATATGGGGTCAACCGCACAGATACATAAGTAAATTGTCCCTAATACAATAGTCTTTATCTTATCATCAAACACATATATCATGCTATTTACAAATATTGCAACTATAATGGCAACAATATAGGAATCACTGAAATTATTTGATACCCCAAGTATAGATAAAAGAAAAAAAAGCAAGCATTTATCAGTTACCACCTTCATACGTAACCCCCCGAACAAATACAAAAACAAAGTATATATATTATAACAGATTTATTGTCATTATTCTATTTATTAATTCACCCATCTAGAATCCGTTATGACATTTGTCATTGGTAACATTGATTCTTATCACTTACAATTTAAACATAGTTTTTATAAAATGATACCTGAAAATGAGATTTAATTAGTTAGGAGGATACTATGAGTAATTCAGTAGTAAAAATTGAGAATCTTGTAAAACGATATAAAGATTTAGTGGCATTGGATCATTTCAACTTAGATATTAAAGAGGGAGAGATATTTGGTCTCTTAGGTCCTAACGGTTCCGGCAAAACCACAACAATCAACTGCATTCTTGCACTACTTAGTTATGATAAAGGTGAGATTCAGGTATTTGGACAGTCTATGGAACCAAACAGCTATGAATTAAAGAGAGACATCGGAGTTGTATTCCAAAATGTTGCGGTATTTGATGAATTAACTGTTTATGATAACATTGATTATTTCTGTGGACTATATGTGACGGATAAGGAAACCAGAAAAGAATTGGTGAATGAAGCTATTGAATTTGTTGGTCTTTCTGATTTTAAGAAGTTTTATCCAAAAAAATTGTCTGGTGGTCTATTACGAAGATTAAATATTGCCTGTGGTATCGCCCATAAACCAAAACTAATTATTATGGATGAGCCTACCGTAGCAGTTGATCCACAAAGTCGAAACAATATATTGGAAGGTATTGTAAAGTTAAACAAACAAGGAGCAACTATTATCTACACCTCACACTACATGGAAGAGGTAGAGCAGATATGTACCAGAATTGCCATTATGGATAAAGGTAAGAACCTTGCAATTGGTACAACTGAGGAGTTAAAACTTATGATTAAGACCGGAGAAACCATTATGGTTGAGGTATTAGGGTTGACACCTGAAAATCTACGGGAACTTGGAGAGATTAAACATGTATTCTCTGTAAACTATGAAAACAACCAGTTAAAGATAAAATGTTCAGGTGGAAAGCATAACCTAATTCGTATCCTAAATTACCTGCAGGAAAATACCATTTCCTTTGGGCGAGTATTCTCCGAGCTTCCAACCTTAAATGATGTGTTCCTCGAAATTACTGGCAAAGAGCTTAGGGATTAGGAGGTGCCATATGTTTATACACTTATTTAAGTACAAACTTAAAATGCTTTTTCGACCTTCCGAAGATCTATTTTGGATCTATTTTTTCCCTATTATACTAGGAACCATGTTCTTTGCGGCTTTTGGTAATATATCCGATAAGACGGAAACTTTCTCCACAATTCCGGTTGCTGTTGTAATAGAACAGGAGCCAAATGAGTATCTGAATTCTCTACTTACAGAGCTTTCCAGTGATTCAGAAGATGCTACCTTAAAGATAACAGAAACCTCTAAAACAGAAGCTGAAACGTTATTAAAAGACAATAAAATTGATGCTATCGTCACCATTAATGAAGATGTCAAACTGACTGTAAATGGAAAAGGTATCAATCAAAGTATTGTTTGTATGATTTTCGATCAGTATAAACAAATTTCCGATACGATTACCAACGTGGCCAGTTCAAATCAAGAAAAAGTTTCTGATGTTCTCGCAACCATGTATAGTAAAATTAATGCTAATATAGAAACCACTTTAAATAAGCATGACAACTTAGATACCATGACCTGGTACTTCTTTGCGCTTGTTTCCATGAGTTGTCTGTTCGGATATCTCTTTGGATTTAAAAGCATTGTGGCTATTCAAGCTAATATTACCGTACTAGCAGCCAGACGTTGTGTCACACCAACTCATAAGTTAAAACTTATTGTCAGTGATATGTTAGCCAGTATTATCGCTCAGTATCTGTCTACTGTTCTCCTACTCATATATCTGATTTTTGGATTAAATATTGACTTTGGCGACAGACTTCCCTATGTATTCCTAACTGCTTTTGTAGGATCACTAGTTGGTGTAGCAAATGGTACATTCATCGGTGCTATTGGTAGATTTTCTAAAGGTTTGAAAGAGGCTATCGTTATGGGTGGAACCATGATTTTATGCTTCCTAGGCGGATTAATGGTTGGAAATATGAAGGATATAATAGACAAATCTGCTCCTTTTATCAATCGCATTAACCCTGCTGCCTTAATTGCAGATTCTTTTTACAGTCTTAGCATATATGATAATTTAGACCGTTATATGCTTAATACAGGCATTCTTGTTATTATGACAGTGGTTATGGCTATATTAAGTTTCTGTCTAGTAAGGAGGGAACGTTATGCAAGCATTTAATCAATATCTAAAGATTTTAAAGAAAAACCTAGGTGGTGTTATCATATACTTAATGATTTTTATGGCCATTACCTCCTTATTTAGTAGTTTTGGTAGCGACACTGCTAAGGATAGTTTTTCTATGAAAAAATTAAATATTGCTGTCTTGGACCGTGATAATTCCCAGCTAAGTATAGGGTTTAAAGAATATATGGGATCCATTCATCACATTGTAGATATGGAAGATAACGTGGAAAGTCTACAGGACAATTTATATTATCGTAATGTCTCCTATATTTTGATTATCCCTAAGGGATATGGGGAGAAGTTGTCCCAAGGTAATCTGAATCAATTGGTAGAAAATATAAAGGTCCCTAACTCTTTTGAAGGAATCTTTGCTGACCAACAGATAGATCAATATCTAAAGACCATTTCCTCTTACCTTAAAGTTGGTTATGAACCAGCAAAAGCCCTATCTCTCACAAAAGGAAGCTTAGCTAAATCGACTGAAGTAACGATGATTGACGAAGGAGCAACAACCACTGAAAGTCAAACTGATAAGATGTTTTTCTTCTTCCAGTACCTAGCATATGTATTAGTTTGTGTTACTATAGTTGGCTTGGGACCAATCCTCCTGACATTTAGCAAACCTGACTTAAAGAAACGTATTGATGTTTCTGCACTAAGCTTACCGGCTAAAAACAGGCAACTAATCTTCTTCAGTTTCTTCTTTACAGTTGCTATATGGTTAATTTTCATGATTCTGGCCTATATATTATGCGGAACGAAAATTTTCTCTACCGCAGGACTATTATGTATGTTGAACAGCTTTATCTTTGCATTAATTTCACTTTCCATCACATACTTAGTCAGCTTAATACTTAAAACAAGTGGCTCGCTATCTATTATCAGTAATGTTCTAGGACTTGGTATGAGCTTTATATGTGGTGTCTTTGTTCCTCAGTCTTATATGTCAGAAAAAGTATTAAGTGTCAGTCGGATTCTGCCGGGATACTGGTATATGGATGCACATAATAAACTGGTAGACTATAATGGTAGTTCCTCTCAGGTAAAAACAATATTTGCTGATTTTGGTATACTCTTGGGTTTTGCAGTTGTCATTTTAGCAGTAAGTCTAGTAGTATCCAAAGTAAAACGAGACAATGCTTAAACACGATTAAGAAAAGTCGTAATATCTTAATACATAAAAGGGTATTACGACTTTTTCATTTTAAAGAATATTCTTATTCGGAGGCATAACCTTTACATAAAAATTAATGGTGTCCTCTTCATCTAATGTCGCTAAGAAGATATCCTCTACCTTATTTATCTTATATTTAGCAATTTGCTTTATCAGCCAAGTCTCATCCTTCCCCATACGTTTTAAGTTGTCCTTTAGTACTTTCCCATCCATCATAACATTGGCAACGAGTGTCTCCTGTTTTGGATGAAGGTTTAGGTCCATAGCGGTAACCGGCTTTTCACTGGCGATTGGAATAACACTCAGCTCTCCATTCGTCTCAAAGATAACGGTATCCACCTTAGACAGATCAAAATATCCCATAGGACGAAGCATAGTAAGAAATTCATCCATATCCAAATGAGCCTTGGTGAAATTCTTCTTGTAGATTTTCCCTTTTTCGACCAATACAATGGGATGTCCTACAAGTAAATTACGGATTATCTTGCTCTTATCTGTACCAATGCAACACAAATAGGTAAATACCCCATAAACAATCATAGCTATCACATTATGAATTATTTTTTTATCTGTTGCTATGGAGAGCTGTGCTGCTATCGACCCTATCGCAATACTATTAATGTAGTCATACATGCTCATAGATGCAATTGTTCTGTTTCCTAGCGCTTTGGAGATTAATAACAAGATAAATAGGGAAAGTAATGCTGACAACGGAATAATCCAGTATTCCATATTTTCACCTCTTGATGTCGTGTTTTTACTTTCCCTAGTATTCTCAATTCTCTGTCTTATATTCTATTTATGACAATCTCTTTCCTTAAAAATATCGGCATAGCAATTTTTCCTATATTCTTTATAATCATAATCAATCATTGTACCAATATCTTTACGATTTCTGCCGCATCCTCCACCGCAGAAGCAGCCACATATTCCGCATCTTCTTCTTCCACCTCTTTCTTGCTTGATACTGCTCATTTTATTTCTATCTGTACAATCATAATTCTCCTTAGTGTAATCCATAGTTGGACATTCTCCCTGCATCATCTCATAACCATCATCACAATCAGGCATACATCTTCTATTCTCCCATTGATAACAGCCGTATTCATCCTCTTCCTGCTCTTCCTCTCCACTAAAGAATATCGGGATAATTACACCAAGATTAGCACCGCATTCAGGGCAAGCTGGACACTCTCTTTGTGGTGGACACTCTCTTTGTGGTGGGCACTCTCTTTGTGGTGGGCACTCTCTTTGTGGGCGGCAGGTTGGACAAGCTGGACATTCCATTTGTGGTGGACAACTTGGACAAGCTGGACATTCCATTTGTGGTGGGCACTCTCTTTGTGGTG
>JAEZPG010000031.1 GCA_023413555.1 Bacillota bacterium
ATTTGTTCGGTTTTACTCAGCGGATTTATGTATGTCGTGATTTACAAGGTAGATTACAACAAGCTTATAGCAGTGATTAAAGCAAAGAAAAAGGTTCATACTAACTTGCGTGCATAATTTGATACAAATGTGTAAAAGGCTTCCCGGTGGGAAGCCTTTTACACATTTGTATGTATTCGCTAATTATCTAATCTTTTTTTAATAGTATTTCTTAATATCATCTTGGAAATCACTCATAGTAGCAAATACTTCATAGCAATGCTTTTTACTCTTTTCCATCCAATTAGAAGCCATAGTCTTCATATAACCTCTCCCTTTTTTTAGTTATTCTTTTTGCCATTTCCATTGCCAGCTGCCCTATTGTGTTCTTTTCCAACACTTTCTTAGTGTTTACCAGACTTCTGACCTCCCACTCATCATTGTCTAGGTTGTCCGCCGCGTAAAAGAAATAAAATACCTCTTTTTCTCTGAACTTTGCCAAGGCAGTAACTGCCGAACACTCCATATCCACACATATACAGCCATTTTCTTTTCTTCGTTTTACCTTTTCTTTAGTTTCCCTATAAAAAGCATCTGTGGTCCATACTTTTCCTACCGTATAGGTACATTTATATCGATTCAAGATAAGAATAAACTCTTCCACATACTTTTCATTTACTGCAAGTTCATCTCCTGCTGTAGCATAATGATAGCTGGTTCCCTCATCTCTTAAGGCTGCTGTAGGAATAATAATTGAGCAATCCTCTATGTCCGCATTCAACACTCCGCAGTCTCCAAAAAGTACAAGCTGTTCAACACCCATTGCAAATATCTCCTCTAAAACCCCCACACATCCACTAGCTCCAACATAAGAGTTAAATATTGCAATATCTATTCCATGATAGGTTACTTTATAGATCGGTATATCCAAATTGGCCACACTTATTGTAGCAATATGTTCTCCCTGTAATTCATTCAATAGCCTATCAAAGATTATGCGTGAAAAACAAGATACTGCAATTTTTGGTACATCTTCTCTCCTTTCAACAATATCAAATGGGTTAATCATTGCATTCTTATTTGGATCAAATTCTTCTAGCAACAAAGTATCTCCTCCTTACCTCTTTTAATATATTTCCAAATATTATAACATATTGGGATTTTTAATACATTAAAATACTCATTTATCAACCCTATCTTTCCTGTCCTTTACTATGACAGTCATTCTCAGTATGACAAAGAGCCCCGAAAAAGGTTGTAGAAAATAAGCTTTCTTTCTTATTTTTTACAACCTCTTTCGGAGCCCTGTTAAGCGTAACCTGTCATATTAATGCCTATCTAACATTCCTTTGAACCACCCTAGTTAAATCCGAATATCTTCTGGGAGATAGTATATCCCCACAGAATAATTCTTTTTCCGAATCTTCCTGGTAGGCTCATAGCACGCCCTAGAAACGTCTTCTTCACCATAGAATAAAGGGCTGGATCCTTATCCCTAAGGTAAGCCCAGATTCCCTCAATATCCTTCCTATCCTGCTCCTGTCCCTTTTTCAATAAAAAGACAGTACAAATGGTCATCATCATGGACATGTATTTTATCATATATTTTCTCAGCTTCACTTCTTTAATATCTTCTACCCTGGTCTGATCAATCATCTGGCGGGTTACCCGAAGCTGCTGATCCATTCTTCCCATCATAACCTTCTCGTTGACGGACTGATCCTCACGACCGATAAAGTATCTATATAGATCTACATCTACATAGACCATAGTTTTGACAAACGGAAGAGGGTAATAAACAAAAATGTTATCCACATAGAAAGTGTGTTTTGGTAATTTTAATCCACAATCCTTCAACATCTGGGTACGATAGAATACTGAGTGCATGATGACATACTGACTCTGACCGAAATGTCTCACTTCATCCCATCCAAAAATCTTATTTTGTGGGAATATACCTGTATATTTTATCACCTTTTGTTTGTTTAAGGCTACTTTCTCATAAACATAATTGGCAAGATACATATCCACCATCTGATCCTTGGCTATGTTGTCCTTCATTACCTGAAGCATCTTCTTGAAGGCAGCTTCATCTACCCAGTCGTCACTGTCTACAACCTTATAATATAGACCTGTGGCATGTTTTAAGCCTGTATTGACTGCTTCTCCATGACCACCATTTTCCTGGCTAATTGCTAAGACTTGGCCTGGATATTGGGCTGCATACTCTCCTGCAATAGTCTGTGTGTTATCCTTGGAACCATCATTTACAACAATAATCTCCACGTCTTCTCCGCCTGTAAGCAATGTCTCTATTGCATGTCTCATATACTCTTGTGAATTATAGCAAGGAATCGCTACTGATAATACTCTCATGATACACCTTTCATGCTTTCCGCATTCCTTTTTTTTAAACTAAAGCTAAAAACTATTTTATCTTTCGTACCCCAACTAATCAAGCATTATTTGAGGGATGTCTCCTTAAACTTATCTCACCTGGAACAAATCGGTCAAATATTCCTTTCATCGTAAATGTTACAAACATCGCCAACAAAATCCCACCCAAAATGTCTGTTGGGAAATGCACATATAAATACATTCTGGAAAATGCAATTATCGCAGCCAATATTAAAGCTGCAAGGCCCCATTTCTTGCGATAAAAGAATATGGTAATGGCACTATTAAAGCTTGCCAAGGTATGGCCGGATGGGAAGGAATAATCCAACTGTTCCTTAATCAACAACTGAATGTTTGTGTTAATGGTATAGGGCCGTTCTCTGGCTATGACATTTTTTAAAATTAGGTTCCCAAGGAGATATCCCAAAGCCATCGCAGCTAACATTTGAAATCCTAGTTTTCTCGTTTTTATTGAAAATAAGAAGACAACTCCTAGCAGTATCCAAAATATACCCGCATCCCCCAAATGAGTAATTGGTGGCAATACTTTATCCAGAAACTCACATTTCATATGATTCTGGATAAAATCTAAAACATTTAAATCAAACTCAGTAATCAAACTTATCACTCCAAATTATACTAGTATCTCTCTACATGGTCCATGGTTACTCTGGCATAGATATGAGGACGTGTTGTAGGTTTCGCTTCGCCAATGGTATAAGCTTCGGCAAATACACTCTTTGCATCTTCTAAGGCCTCTTTCTTATCTGTATATAGAATGCCAAGAACATCTCCTTTTTGTACTTGATCGCCATACTTTTTAAGAAGGCGGATACCCGCACTATAATCAATTAAACTTTCCTTAGTCTCTCTCCCGGCTCCTAATACAACAGAAGTAATTCCTACTTCTTCCGCGTTAATATGAGTAACATAGCCGGATTCTTCAGCCCGCACTTTATGCTCATATTGCGCTTTCTTAAATAATTCTTTGTTACGGATATAGGAAGCATCTCCAGACTGAGCTTCTACAAGCTCTATAAACTTCTCAAAAGCTATTCCGCTATCAAGGGCTTCTTCCACCTGTTTAATACAATCCTTCCTATTACCCTTGTCTGCCAAATATAGCATGTTAGCTGCCAGTTGGATACAAACCTCAGTCAAATCCTTAGGGCCCTTACCCTGTAGGGTCTCAATGGCCTCAATTACCTCCATTGAATTCCCAATGTCATTACCTAATGGGCTGTCCATGTCAGTAATGAGGGCTACAGTTCTTCGGTGATTGTGCTCCCCTATGGCAACCATTTTCTTCGCCAACTCAATAGCATCCTCAATATTCTTCATAAATGCACCGCTTCCCATCTTTACATCCAAAAGAATAGCATCACTTCCTGCTGCTAATTTTTTACTCATAATAGAAGCTGCAATCAGAGGTATACTCTCTATGGTGGCAGTTACATCACGAAGGGCATACATCTTTTTGTCGGCTGGTGCCAGGTTACCAGACTGGCCGATTACTGCTACACCAGTTCTATTTACAATATCAAAGAATTCTTCTCTAGGAATGGCTGTTCGAAAGCCTGGAATGCTTTCTAATTTATCTACAGTTCCTCCCGTATGACCAAGACCCCTACCTGACATCTTTGCTACCTTTACACCACAGGAGGCTACAATAGGAGCTACAATAAGGGTAGTCTTGTCGCCTACACCACCTGTACTATGCTTGTCTACTTTTACACCTTGGATTGCACTTAAATCTACCATATCCCCTGAGTGTGCCATAGCATCAGTCAACATAGCGGTCTCTTCATCGTTCATTCCTTTAAAATAAATGGCCATCAGCATGGCAGACATCTGATAATCTGGGATAGTGCCTACAGCATACTCATGAACCATGTATGTAAGCTCTTTCCTAGTTAATGTTTCACCATTTCTCTTTTTCATAATCAGATCATACATTCTCATATTCATGATCTCCTTTTATGGGGTTAAGCCCCTAGAATTACAGAATTCTCTCATTGCCTGCTCAACTTTCATACATTCTCCCCTTGGGTTTAATATTCTAAAGAATCTCCTTCTTGATGTTTCATCAATTTGATTAAGCGGCTAGTTCCTAACCTCTCTGCTCCTAACTCACAGAATTTAACAGCATCCTCAAAAGAAGTAATTCCTCCTGCTGCCTTAATCTTTACTTGACTACCGACATATTTCTTAAATAAGGCGATATCAAGAAAGGTAGCCCCACCTTTGGAGAAACCCGTAGAAGTCTTAATAAAATCTGCTCCTGCCTCTGTTACTACCTTGCACATCTGAATCTTTTCGTCTTCGGTAAGAAGACAAGTTTCAATAATAACCTTTAAGATTTTCTCACCACATGCTGCCTTAATCTGACGGATTTCCTCTTCCACATCCTTATAACGACGGTCTTTAACATAACCAATAGGGATAACCATATCTATCTCATCTGCACCATTTTCAATGGCATCCTTTGTCTCAAATATCTTTGTGGCAGTGGTGTTGTATCCATTTGGAAATCCAATTACAGTACAAAGCTTCATTCTATCCTGCACATATTCTTTGGCCTGCTTGATATAAGAAGGCGGAATACATACAGATGCTGCTTCAAAGGCAATTGCATCGTCACAGATTTGTCTTATTTCTTCCCAGGTTGCAGTCTGGGAAAGCAGAGTATGATCCACTTTGTGTAAAATCTCTTTTTGTTCCATTATACTCTCCTCCATGTGTTGAATTTATGATTGTATCCTGAATTAAATCTCATTATTCAGCCATCTCCAGCGCAATTAACATCATATCATTAAAAGTATTCTGTCTGGACTCAGCATCCAGTGCTTCCCCTGTATATATATGATCACTGATCGTTAAAATAGCAAGGGCTTTTTTGCCAAGCTTAGCAGCATTCATGTAAAGACCGGCTGCTTCCATCTCTACACAAAGCACACCCATTTCTTTCCAGAGGTCGTTAGCATTCTTATTGGCATTGTAGAATACATCAGAGGAAAGAACATTTCCAACCTTAGTGTTAATATTCTTCTCTTTGGCTATCTCTACTGCTTTACTAAGCAACTCGTAACTTGCAGTTGGAGCGTAATGTCCTGGAAGACCATACTGATTTACAAAGTTAGAGTCTGTACAAGCGCCCATGGCGATGACAATGTCTCTTACCTTTACATCATCCTGGAATCCGCCAGCAGATCCAATACGGATAATATTCTCTACCCCGTAAAAGCTGTAAAGCTCGTAGGAATAGATACCGATGGATGGAATACCCATTCCACCACCCATAACACTAATTCTCTTTCCGTTGTAAGTTCCGGTGTAACCGAACATGTTCCGTACAGTATTAAAGCATACTACATCCTGCAAATACGTCTCTGCAATATACTTGGCTCGGAGTGGATCACCAGGCATTAGGACGGTCTTTGCTATTTCTCCTTCTTTTGCTGCATTATGTGGGGTTCCCATAATAATTCCTCCTTAAGTTTTATTTTCATAACTTCATTCAAAATGAAATTCCTTTTGTCTCGATAGTACACATTTCGTAAAAGTGTACCTCCTATCTCGCAGTTTCTACCATCATTAGTATGGATGAAATCTATTATTTGTTATTCATAAAAATGACTTATTATTTCTAATGTATAAAATATATAGCCATAATTAGATATATTATACTCCATTCTGATTAATACTTCTACCGTCACCTATGGTGATTTTGACTTCCCTGTCTAATCGACATAAATCGTAGGCAAGTACAAGCCATAGAATAAATGCGACCCAGATTGCGATCGCATTTATTCTATGGCTTGTTGGTATGAAATCTCTTATTTCCAAAGAATTATTCATTTTTCACAGAAAACTGAGATGCGGAAGTAACCAAATTTAATGAGGTATTCTTTGTGGCTTCCGTTAACTCTAATACTTTATTAGAAAGGGTAACAATATTTGCCGTTTGTTCAGCAATATTTGTAGTTCCTGCTGCAGTCTCTTGTGTCGCAGTAGTTACCTCTTCTATCGCTTTCAAAATATGACCTATTACCTCAGTAAGGTCGTTGGCTCTACCTCTAATATCTGTAATAATTTGATTTACTTCCTCTGCGTCTTTACTATATTGCTCTCCAGTAGCTACTAATTTATCGTAATCACCCAATACTTGAGTACTAACAAACTTAAGCAAATAAGTAGCACACTTGCTTAGATTCTCAACAGACGCAACTACTTTATCGGTCACTCTCTGGATCTCATTTACGGAATGATTTGCACCTTCAGCAAATTTACTAATCTCGTTAGCGACTACACCAAAGCCTTTTCCTGCCTCTCCTGCTCGAGCTGCTTCAATGGATGCATTAAGTGCCAGTAGGTTCGTTTGCTTTGAAATACTTAGTATTGCTTCTGACAATAATCTGATCTCATTTACCTGACTAGAATCTTGAATTGCTTTACTCAAGGTTCTCTCGGATTCCTGATATAGTTGAAGAGCATACTCCTTTGACTCGATCGCTGAAGCTTTCAAGCTCACTGCTCTATTATGAATCTCTGTTACACTCTCTGCACCATCAATGGTTCTTTGCTTCATATTTTGCAGTGTAGTTCCAATTTCTAAGGACGAAGCTTGCATCTCTTCTGTCGATGCTGCTGTCTCCTCAGCACCTGCAGAGAGTTCTTCGGTAGTAGAAGATATCTCCTGTATATTATCTAGGAGAAGTGCCACACTTTCAGTTTCATCTTGAGCAAACTTCTGAACATTATCTGACTCTTGTTGAACAGTAAGTATGATATTCCTAACAGACTCTTGCATTACGGATATGGAGTTGGCAAGTTGGCCTGTCTCATCCTTATATTTATGCAATTTATCCTCTAGAGCTTTACTAAAGTCTCCTTCTGACAAAATCCTAATATAACTATTTATCTTCCTAATTGGTTTAACAATATAGGAGGAAAGTAAAAATCCAATCACTATTGCTAGCAAGATCCCTAGTAGACCAACCGTGCATATGCTTTTTAGTAGTTCGTCAACTCCTGACATTATAATGGATCTTTGTTCTGAAACAGCCAGCATCCAGCTTGTATCCTTTACGGGTGTATAGGCTATGCTCTTTATGACTCCTAAATACTCATAAGATCCATGTCCTGCTCCCCCTTTTAGCATTTCCTTTATAACAGAAGCCATAGATTCTAATTTGGGGTTATCCTTAAGATTATTAATAGTATTATCCTGAGCTAACACCAAGTCACGATTAGTATTGGCCACTGTTGTTCCTTCTTGATTGATCATATAAGCCGAACCTGTTTCTCCAAAGGTTATTTTATCTGTTATGTCGCTTAAACTATTGCCATCTGCCACCTTAAACAGCACACCTATAATTGAATCATTATACTTTACAGGTACTGCATAAGTAATAATCATGGTGCCCGGTTCAGATTTATTTTCTATTGGATCTGATACTGCTTTTTCACCCTTTACTGCTTTTTTAAAGTATTCTCGATCAGATACATCTATTACTGTGACACCATCTGGCGCTAATGCATTACCCTCTATATCTGCAAAGGCTATATTTATAGCTTCAAGTCTTTTTGCCTCTGCGTGTAACACTTCTATCTTCTTATCCATTGCAATCTCTGGGCTACAGATTGTCTCATTTACTGCCAACATCTCTAGCACAGCCCATTCTTTTTCTAAAGATTCACGAACGACATTGGCCCCCTGGCTTGCCAGCGTATCCAATGATTTGTTTTGGCTTTCAGCAAATACAACTGAAGCCTTAAAGTAAACAGCAATTCCTATTACTAAAGAGACAAATAAAATCATAGCTGAAATTGACAAAATAACTTTAGTTTTTATACTTTTCATTTCAGTCCTCCTCTTTTCATTGCTTCACAGATCCTATTCCTATATACTGTTTCACGATATCTTTTGGTATTTTTACTTCTTTATAAACTAACACCTATCTCCTTTCTTTTTTTCATCATAATAAATTCCGGTACACTGTAGTAAATTCTACTATATATCAACTAATATCGGCATATTTTTATGTTATTTTACTAGATTCTTGTACTATTCTATATTATTAGTTATATTCTGATATATTTTGTTACTATCTTGCATTTTTATGTGAATTTCGTCATGCTTTTACGTCTCATATATTTCTTCAAAGAAGAATCCTAGACTACAATCTTCTTGACACCACTTTTTTTATCCTCTATAGTGATAACGAATAAACTCAATTTATACGAGAAAGAAGAGGATTTACTGACATGTTTGGACTAG
>JAEZPG010000064.1 GCA_023413555.1 Bacillota bacterium
GACAGCTGCCACTAGGCAGCGTAAGCTAAATTATCTTCAGCGTTTATATTTATTTTTGTGAGTTAACGCATCACCTACGGATAGCTTCTCCAACTTCAAAACCCCTGTCGAAACCATTACTACCCCGCATTGCATAGTAATGTTAAGCTAATACAAACGACTAAATATGATAATATTATAAATCAAATGTTTTGTCAATGGAAATAATTTAAAACAAGTTTTTGACTTTAAAATTCTTCTCTGCTTCTCTACGTTGATCTTTCTTCGCTATATCCTGACGTTTATCGTAGAGCTTCTTCCCCCTTGCTAAACCAATTTCCACCTTAACAAGACTTCCACTTAAATAAACACTTAGAGGAACCAGGGTAAATCCCTTCTGCTGAATCTCTCCAGCTAATTTGTTAATCTCATAATTATGCAACAATAATTTTTTAATCCTTAATGGATCCTTATTAAAAATATTGCCTTTTTCATAAGGAGATATATGCATATTATAAATATATACCTCTCCCTTTTCGATACGAATAAAGGACTCCTTGATGCTGCACTTACCAAGGCGTAAAGATTTTACCTCTGTGCCATGTAGGGCTATGCCGGCTTCATATTTATCTTCAATAAAATAATCAAAAAAGGCTTTTTTATTATTGGCAATTATTTTTTTTGATTCTTTTGCCATCTCATTTCTCCAATCTTACATACTATCTCTATTATAGCGAAAAGTGAATTTATTTCAATAAATGATTTTCATAGATTAAAAAACTAAAACAGTGGAATGCCACTAGTTACTTGGCATTTCCACTGTTCCTTTGTAATTTAGTCCAATTATTTTACTCTGCTGTTTCTTCTTTTTCCTCTTCGGTAAGTAAGAAATCAATGGTACGGGCAAGAGAATCTACACCGTCCACTATTATCTTAACCTTTTGTCCCAATTTATATACCTTCTTGGTGTGTTCTCCGACCATCGTATAGGTATCTTCGTCGTAGTAATAATAATCATCCTTCAGATTTGTTACCTTTATCATACCTTCACAGGTATTAGGAAGTTCTACATACATGCCCCAGGTTGTGATACTGGAAATAACGCCTTCAAAAGCTTCTCCAATGAACTGCTTCATATACTGAACTTTTTTCAGTTTATCCACTTCTCGTTCTGCCTCATCTGCTCTACGCTCCATAGCACTGGACTGAGTAGCAACATCAGGAAGAATCTTTTGATAATGATTAGAACGTTTCTCACTAATACCACGACGTAGATTTTCTTTTATAATTCGATGAATCTGAAGATCTGGATAACGTCTGATAGGAGAAGTAAAGTGACAATAATACTTGGTTGACAAACCAAAATGACCATCATTCGTCACAGTATATTTGGCTTGCTTCATACTACGTAAAGTAAGTCTACTTATTAATGCCTCCTCAGGAGAACCTTCCACCTTATCAAGTAGCTTTTGTATCTCTTTAGGATGAATCTCATCTTGCCCAATCTTGATGGTATAGCCAAAGTTATTAATGAAGATACCTAATTTCTGTATCTTTTCCTCATCTGGAGCCTCATGGGTACGATATACAAAGGGAATCTCCTGCCAGAAATAGTCTTCTGCCACTGTCTCATTGGCAATTAACATAAAATCTTCAATAATCCTGGTTGCAGAATTACGCTCGTATGGCTTAATATCGATAGGTTTGCCTTTATCATTTAGAGTAATCTTACTTTCAGGAAAATCAAAGTCTATGCTTCCCCTTTTTCTTCTCTTTTCTCGAAGACAGGTAGCTAGCTCTTGCATCAGCTCAAACATAGGGATTAATGGCTCATACTCTTTTCTCTCTGCCTCATCCCCATCTAGGATTTTCTGAACGCTAGTATAGGACATACGTCTTGTTACTCTAACAACTGTCTCGGCTATCTTGTGACTCACCACATTTCCCTTAGCATCAATATCCATAAAACAACTTAATGCCAAGCGATCTACTCCTGCATTAAGAGAGCAAATCCCGTTGGACAATTTATGTGGAAGCATAGGAATAACACGGTCAACAAGATAAACACTAGTACCTCTTTTTAAAGCATCTTGGTCTAGCACGGATCCTTCTTTTACATAATTCGAAACGTCAGCTATATGGACACCTAATTTATAGATACCATCCTCCTTGGTTATAGTAATAGCATCATCTAAATCTTTTGCATCCTCACCATCAATAGTAACCATTTGCCAGTCTCTCACATCAACTCTGCCACTTATATCAGCTGGATCTAACTCATCAGGAATGTCGTCAATGTATCTCATAACAGGTCCAGGAAATTCTGTAGGTAGATTATACGCTTTCACAATAGACATAATATCTACACCTGGATCATTAATATGCCCTAGAATCTCCACAACTCTTCCCTCAGGTTTCTTGTCTTTGCTACCATAATCAGTAATCTTTACTACAACCTTATGTCCTGTAACAGCGCCTTTACAAAATTCTTTAGGGATATAAATATCTTTATTAAATTTTTGGTTATCGGTTATAACAAATCCATAGTTCTTACTTTTTGCAAAGGTTCCAACCACTTCATCAGTCTTTCTCTCCACAATAGAGATGATAACGCCTTCTTTTCGCTTCCCAGTCTGGTTTTCTAATATTTTTACCTGTACAATATCATTATGAAGTGCACCCTTTTGAGAATTTTCCGGTATAAAGATGTCTTGATCCTCTCCTTCAATCTCGACAAAACCAAAACCCTTGCTATTACCTATGAAAGTACCCACTTTTACATGATCTACACATACTTTAAACCTGCCCTTAACATCAATGGTAATCTTTCCCTCATTAATAAGACACTCAAGTACCTCTCTTAAGTCCTCTTTCTCATTCTTTGGAACTTGTAAAGTAACGGCTAATTCTTTAAACTTCAACGGACGATATTCTTTGCTGGTAATATATGATAATACAACATCTTTCTTCTGTTCTAACAACTGTTTATCCATCTGACAACGCCAGCCTTTCTTGTCGTTATTTCCATTAATCTTTGGAAGACAATCCTATAAAAATATTATATCATATGTCAATTGGAATTATAAGTATTATACACAATAATACATTTATCTATTTAATCATACAAAAAAGACACCTCTTAATAGAAGTGCCTCCTAATAATAAAATCGTTAATAATTAATTCCAAAATCCCATATTAAGTAAAGCAGAAATAACAACAAACAAAACAACCAATACAACAGTAATTTTATTCATAGCGCCATCTAATGTACGACCTTTATTCTTGCCCCAGTAGGTATCTGCAGCGCCACTGATAGTACCTAAGCCAGCAGATTTACCTTCCTGCATAAGTACAACAACAACCATTGCAATACAAATAGCGATATATGCAATTATAGTAATCACCTTAAGAACAGCCATTCCTTACACCTCCTAATGCTTAACATAATAATTCTATCATAATAGGACAAGTATTTCAACAATAATTATAAAATAATTGTTGAAATACCATATGCCACTAATTAGTTTTTCCTAACTAATAAAGAATTTCCTGTCATTTCAGCAGGCTGAGGAATTTCCATCATCTCTAATAAGGTTGGTGCGATATCTGCCAGACAGCCACCTTCACGTAGTGTGTAATCATTCTTATAATTAACAAGAATAAATGGAACCGGATTTGTAGTATGAGCGGTAAATGGTACTCCAGTCTCATAATCAATTAATTGTTCGCAGTTACCATGATCAGCGCAGATAAACATCTGACCATTTACTTCAATCAAAGCATCATAAGCTTTTCCAACACATTCATCTACTGCCTCTACTGCTTTTACAGCCGCATTTTCAATACCAGTATGACCTACCATATCAGGATTTGCAAAGTTTACGATGATTACATCATATTTATCTGATTTTATTGCATCGACAAGATTATTAGCTACCTGATAAGCACTCATTTCAGGTTGTAAATCATACGTGGCAACCTTAGGAGAGTTAACAAGGATACGATCCTCTCCTTCATAT
>JAEZPG010000072.1 GCA_023413555.1 Bacillota bacterium
GAAAATGGCAAGTTATTTTGGCGATATATTAGAACAGGGGAATAAGGAAGGAATTTTTAATGTCAGAAACCCTAAGGAAACATCATCATTTTTAATGACTGCGTATCTATTTACTTTAAATAGTAGAGATTTCCATGTCAACGATACTAGTGCAGCAGAAAAATATCTTTTGGTATATTATGATATTTTAGAAAAAGTATTACAATCCAAAAGCAATATATTTCATTCATAATATCATCGGTATAACCGTTGATATTATTTTTACAAGATAACTGACAAATTGTCAGAACAAAAAAGGAGAATATATATGGGAATTCACATTAGCTATGAACAGATGATAAACTTGCTACCACTACTAGCACCTATCATAATAATACAGCTTATTTTAATTATTACATCGTTAGTAAGTATTTTAAGAAAACAAGCTTCTAATGAGAAAAAAGTAATTTGGTTAATTGTGGTTTTGGTAGTTACATTAATTGGCCCTATTCTTTACTTCGCAATCGGTTCAAAACAACTAGATAAAGAGAATATTCATTGAAAGGATGATTCCTATGTATGCCGTAGAAACTTATGGCTTAACAAAAAGATATGGTAAACAAGAAGCTGTACATAATCTGACATTAAAAATTCCCGAGGGGTCAATATGTGGATTTTTAGGAAAAAATGGAGCTGGTAAAACAACTACGATTAAAATGCTGGTAGGACTATCGCGGCCTACTTCAGGGGAAATCTTAATACAAGGGAAAAACCGTATCTATGGAAAACTGGATAATTCATATTTAGGATATCTTCCAGATGTCCCAAGTTTTTATAACTATTTCTCTGCAAGGGAATATCTGGACTTTTGTGGGAAATTATATGGGTTAAAGGCAGCAGAGCGTGATAAATGTATCCGGGAATTGTTAGAACAAGTTGGACTTTCAGATACTAAAATGGCAGTTGCCGGTTATTCTCGTGGAATGAAACAACGATTAGGCATTGCACAAGCACTAATGAATTCGCCTAAAATTATTTTTTTAGATGAACCTATTAGTGCCCTTGATCCAATAGGACGACACGAAGTAATGAAATTAATACAGTCACTGCGTGGTCATATAACAGTTTTCTTTTCTACTCATATTCTTTCCGATGTGGAGAATACTTGTGACTATGTAGTTATTATGGATCATGGAAAATTGATTGTATCGGATTCGGTTGAAAATATTAAAAAAAGATATATGGGAAATATGTCATTACTTCGACTCCAATCATCAGAAGAAAGTGATAGGTTTTTAAAGATAATTACTAATTATAAGGAAATAAAATATGAGAAATGTGGATTAAGGGAAATTAAATTGTATTCTGATAATATAATGTCACTTAGTAAGAAAATACCAGAAATGCTAATAAAAGCAAATGCAACATTGGAAAACTATAAAGTATATATTCCTACACTAGAGGAGATATTCATGGAGGTGACTTCCCATGAATAGTTTCTTGACTTTTTTAGAGAAGGAGTGTATAGAACTCTGCCGAACAAAAAGATGGTATGCCTTGTTGGGGATATTCGTATTGTTTGGAATGATTAGTCCGATTATTGCTCGATATATGTCCGAAATACTATCTGCATCTATGGGGAAATCTGCACCCATAATGGTTTCTGCATCTGTTTGGTCAGATAGCTGGATACAATTTTATAACAATCTTTCTCAAATGGGTGCGATAGCTGTACTATTAACATTTATGAGTAGCATATGTGGAGAGAAACAGGCTAAGACAGCAGCATTGACTTTTACGAAAAATATATCGGTAGCTGAGTTTCTGAATGCTAAATATGTGGCGGCGGTAGGAGCAGTATTACTTTCCTTCCTTCCAGCCGTACTTCTATGTTGGGGATATACCTATTATCTGTTTGGATATGCTGGTGAGTGGAATGATATTCTGACAGGCGCATTGGTTTATATACTATTTTTGGTGGTCCTTTTAAGCTTTGTGATGTTTGCAAGTACGTTGGCAATCACTTCAGCTTTTGCAGCTATGCTTGGATTTGGCGGGTACTTGGTTCTAGTTTTGTCTGCATATCTGCCAGTAGTTGGCTCAATAATGCCAGGAGAACTTCAATCTACATCTATTTCTGTAATAATGAACGGAAGAAATATTCATTTACTATTACAAATAGTTATTGCTTTAGCAATCAGTACTCTTAATATTTATACATCTATTAGAGTGTTAAAGCATCAGGAAATATGAGTGTGTTAAAGCTTATATTTTTGACAAATAAAAACACAGTCATCAAAGGAAATGATGACTGTGAAAAATAGTTTATTCTTTATTGATAAGTTCCTCAATTTCATTTAAATGTAGCTTAATGTGTCTCAGATAATCAGTAATCATGTTTTTAAGAGCGATTGGCTCACCAAGCGCGTTAATCCAAATATGATCTAATTTGTCCATTGATACATTATTAATCACATGTACAATATGATAATTGGAATATTTCCATAATTGAATTAAACCTTCCCAATTTTCATGCTGATAATTCTGTATCGCAATCCATCTATCATTATTACCAAAGTTTGCGTAATCAGGAAAAATCAAAGGGCTGACTTGATATTGTAAATGGATGATTCTATGAATATTATTAGATGCCGAATCGACCATATGTCCAACAATCTGCTTAATCGTTCTGTTTTGACTATTTCTCCTTTGGGTGATTACATCTTCTGGAAGCGTGGTTAATTTTATCTCCCATTCATTGATTAATCTAATTAATTCCTGATTATTATTCGAAAATTCGTTCATACGAAATCCCCTTTCCATTTTGATTAAAATTAAGTATTTGGAATTACTAGATAGTATGGTATCATATAGTAAAGATATAGTAAAATTGATAAATTCTATATAATTAATCGATATAATTGATAAGTGGGTGATCATCATAGAATTAAGACAATTAAGCACTTTTATAACAATTGCAAGGCATCAAAGCTTTTCCAGAGCAGCACTAGAGCTGGGATATGCCCAGTCCTCTATTACCTCACAAATTCAATTGCTTGAGAAGGAACTGAATGTGAGATTGTTTGAACGCTTAGGTCATAATATTGCATTAACACAGGAAGGAAAGAAACTGCTTCCTCTGGCGGAACAGATGGTGAAATTGTCAAATGATATAAAGAACATGGCTAGTAATTCGGACAAGCCTAGCGGGCCTTTGATTATTGGTGCAGTGGAATCTTTATGTGTGACAAGGTTGCCTAGACTTTTAAAAGAATATCGTTTAAGATATCCGGATGTCGAGATTAATATCAAATTTGGGAATAAAGCTGATTTTTTGCAGTCGTTAAAGGATAATACAATGGACATAGCTTTTTTTGTCGATAAAAAAATGATAGCCAGTGATTTTATAACAGTATTACAAGCTCCCGAACCTATGTCTCTTTTATGTTCATCCGAACATGCTTTTGCTCACAGAGAAAATGTATATCCTGAGGATTTATCAGAGGAACCATTGATTTTAACGGAAGTTGGCTGTGGTTATAGAGCACTTTTTGATAGCATTATGTCGCAATTCAATATAAAGCCACGTTCAGTAATAGAATCCGGCAATGTTCAGGCAATAAAACAACTGACTTTAAGTGGAATGGGCATCACATTTCTTCCAGAGACTGCTGTAGAAGAAGAACTTCAGCAAAAGCGGCTTGTGAGACTAAATTGGATTGGCCCGGAATTTCTCATATTTACTCAAGTGCTTTGCCATAAAAATAAATGGATGTCTCCAGCACTTAAGGTTTTTATTCAAATGATGAATGAAAATGGGTCATAGGAATGGAAGAGATGAAAGTAAAATGGTTAAGGTAGGAGTAGGCGGTGGTTAAGCTACAATGTCAATTTTACTGCTTAGATGCATTCTTCAAATTAGGTTTACTTGAATAACAGTTACTAACAGTTGCTAACAATGAAACATATCGTAGATGCGATTACATGTATCTGGTAGCTTCTACAAAAGAAAGGAAGGTAAGAGAAAATGAATAATTTTGTATTTGAAACGCCTACAAAAGTATACTTCGGAAAAGATGAGGAACTAAAGGTTGGCAAGCTTATTGCTGAGTTTCATCCGATGAAAGTTCTCATCCACTATGGTGGACAGTCCGCAAAAGCAAGTGGTCTGTTAGAGCGAGTGAAAAAATGTTTGGACGAGGAGAAGATTAACTATGTAGAGCTTGGTGGCGTAGTAGCTAATCCAGAGCTTTCCCTTGTAAGAGAAGGTATTACTCTTTGTTTGAACGAGGGGGTTGACTTTATCTTAGCAGTTGGTGGAGGGTCTGTTCTTGATTCTTCTAAAGCGATTGCAAATGGTGTTGCTAACCCCGATGTTGATGTATGGGATTACAATTTGGGGAAATGTGTACCATCAAAGACGCTTAATAAAGGAGCAATTCTTACTTTATCTGCAGCTGGGTCTGAAATGTCCAATTCTTGTGTTATCACAAACTCAGAAACAGGCGAAAAGAGAGGCTATGGATGTTCATGTAATAGAATGAATTTTGCAATCGAGAATCCTGAGTTGACCTATACAGTAAATGCTTATCAGACAGCATGTGGTGCAGTGGATATTGCTATGCATACGATTGAACGTTATTTTTGTCCCGGAGAGGATACTTACTTAACCGACGCTATAGCAGAAGCAGTAATCAAAAGTGTCATGAAAGCTGGAACAGATTGTCTGAAGGATCCAATGAATTATGCAGCCAGAGCCAACATGATGTGGGCCTCTTCTCTTGCCCATAACGGACTTACTCAATGTGGAAGAGATTTTCAATTAACTGTTCATCAATTTGAGCACGAGGTATCTGGGATGTATCCAAAGATAGCCCATGGTGCAGGTCTTGCGGCTTTGTGGTGCAGTTGGGCCAGGTATGTATATAAATCCAATCCTACAAGATGGCTACAGTATGCAATGAATGTATGGAATATTGATGTTGATTTCGAACATCCGGAATCAACAATTGAGAAAGCCATTGATATGCAGGAGCAGTATTACAAGTCTATTGGAATGCCTACCAGCTTAAGAGAGCTTGATGTCAAAGAAGAAGATCTGATAAAGCTTGCACTTATGTGTTCTAGAAACAAGACTAGAATCCTGGACGGAAATAAAAAGTTAGGTTATGAGGAAATGCTAGATATCTATCAGATGGCGTACCATGCATAAATCAATCTCTATAAATGAGTGTAGAATAGAATTAAAAGAGAGACAATCGTATCATTTAAATAAAAAGTAGGACATCCACTATGCTATGGAAGTATAGGAAGGGTGTCTTACTTATTTTATGAGTTTGAATGTATAGAATTAATTAAATTGTGAATATTAATTGACAAATGATTTGTAATAACGTATGATATGGTTAATGAAACTACGTGACGAAGTATTGGAGAATCAGAGGTGAATGATATAATGGATATTGGAATATACGGTGATTCTATATTGAAAGGAATTCAGATTAATCCGATAAACAAAAAGTACTACGTGAATAATAATATTGATGTAGAACCACTATGCGAAAAATACTCGATTCAGATAAAAAATTATTCGAGTTTTGGATGCACAGTAACAAAAGGGCGTAATATGCTAAAAAAAGCCTTAGATAGAAATTTGAAATGCAATGCTATTGTGATGGATTATGGTGGAAACGATTGTGATTATAATTGGAAATTAATTTCGGAAGACCCAGAGGGTGATCACTTACCTCATACACCAATAGATCTCTTTAAGGAAACCTATTATGATATTATTGATACTCTAAAGAAAAAAGGTATTTTACCTATATTGACTACATTACCGCCCTTGCAACCACAAAGATTTTTTAACTGGTTTTGCAGGGATCTAAATAAGAAAAATATACTTATGTGGCTTGGTGATATCAAAAGGATATACCATCATCAGGAGAGCTACTCTAAGATAATTGAAGAAATCTCCTTTAATAATCAAGTTCCGTTAGTTGATTTAAGAGGAGAGTTTCTGAATACGAAAGATGTGGATGCATTACTTTGTGAGGATGGAACTCATCCTAATACATTAGGTCAAAAAGTCATAGAATTGTCTTTTCATAAATTTGCAAGTAAATTATTATATGTGTAACGTTAAGAGGTGTTACCTGCAATATAATGTAAGGTAAAAGTAGAGATAGAATAGTTGACGCACTCCGTCTTTGATAAGAAGAGGGGGTGCGTTTTGCTATTAGAAATGATACTAGAACGTTGCAAATGATTATGTACTTTAGTGAAAATAAAATCGAAATAAAATTGAGTTCTCATAAGAAATTTGGTAAACTATGGTATAAAGATTTCGGTTATTATGGTAGGTAATTATAGGGATGGAAGAACGAAATCATAGAATTGATATCAAGGAAGTGATTTCCATATGAAAAAGAATCAAGCTAGCTTTTATCAGAGAGGTTTTGTCGAAATAGTGAATGGTAAAGAAATACATGAATTTCCTTATCATACACAGGAAAGCTTTTTAATTGGTGTGATAAAAGTGGTACAAAAAAACTTATGATTGATCATAAAGAGTATGTATTAGGAAGTGGGATGACCTACCTTATACCGTCTAACATTGGGATTTCAATTGGTCCTGTCACTCCTTATAGTTACTTAACTGTATGCATAAAAAAGAAGGTTCCAAAGGAATACATTGACGGAGGAAGAGTTTATTTGGGAGTTCGGATATACAAAAAGCAGTGTTTTAACTAAAGGAACATAGGAATGGATAATTTATTCCTAATAATTTGGCCGAGGCAATTCATTTATCAAATTATCATTTAATATGAAGATTCAAAAAAGAAATGGGTATAACTATGATAGAGTATAAGCATAATGCTGATATAATATAGTCATAGTAGGATAGAAAGGAGGAAGAGAATTGGAACAATACACGTTGTTTGAAAATAATGTTCCACAACCACTTGCTGCAAGACTGCGACCTCAGTCACTAGAAGAATACGTTGGACAATCCCACCTTCTTGGGGAAGGTAAAGTGCTTCGTCGTCTGATTGAAAGTGATCAGGTATCTTCTATGATTTTCTGGGGACCACCCGGTGTTGGAAAAACCACATTGGCTAGAATCATAGCTAACCGCACAAAGGCAACCTTTATTGATTTTTCTGCAGTGAACAGTGGTATTAAGGAAATCCGGACGGTTATGCAGCAGGCCGAAGAAAATCGCCGATTTGGAGAGAAAACCTTTGTATTTGTTGACGAAATCCATCGATTTAATAAAGCTCAGCAGGATGGATTTTTGCCCTTTGTAGAAAAAGGCAGTATTATTCTGATTGGTGCCACTACTGAGAACCCATCTTTTGAAATCAATGGAGCGTTACTGTCTCGTTGTAAGGTCTTTGTCTTGCAAGCGCTAAAAACAGAGGAATTAGTGGATTTATTGAAGCGGGCTATGAGGGACAAGCGAGGATTTGGCACACAAAACATTAACATCTCAGAGAATATGTTGAAAATGATCGCCGTTTTTGCAAATGGTGACGCAAGAACTGCTCTTTCTACTTTGGAAATGGTAGTGTTGAATGGGGAAATGAACAACAGTGGTGTAATTACGGTTACCGCTGAAACGTTGGAACAGTGTACTTCTAAGAAATCTTTGCTTTATGATAAGACAGGAGAGGAGCATTATAATCTTATTTCAGCACTCCATAAATCGATGCGCAATTCTGATCCGGATGCAGCAATATACTGGTTGGCTCGAATGCTAGAGGCAGGGGAAGATCCATTATATATCGCTCGTCGTGTGATGCGCTTTTCCAGCGAGGATATTGGTCTGGCTGACCCTCGTGCTTTAGAAATTGCGGTATCGGCATATCAAGCCTGCCATTTTATCGGAATGCCAGAATGTACCGTACATTTAACACAGGCAGTCGTATATATGTCGTTGGCTCCAAAATCCAATTCCTTATATATGGCCTATGAACAGGCAAAACATGACGCGGTGAAGCACCTTGCTGAGCCGGTACCATTGGTGATTCGCAATGCTCCAACACATCTGATGAAAGAGTTAGATTATGGCAAAGGGTATCAATATGCCCATGATACTGAGGAGAAATTAACGAATATGCAATGTCTTCCAGATTCCTTAAGGGGACAAGAATACTATCACCCTACAGATCAAGGGATGGAGGGAAAATTCAAAACAAGATTAGAGCAGATAAAAAGCTTTAAAGAGCAGAATAGAGGTCCAGTATAAAGGGTGGAATAGATTAGATATCAAAATACCAATAGAAGGTGTGATTAGTTATGATTGAATGCTTTAAGGATCAAAAGATAGTATGTGGTGCATCATTTAAACGAACCATTAGAGCTTGCATCCCTAGATGGAATAATCATTCATGGGCAAGTCATTTGCTCGACGGTTGTCGGATTCTCTATCTAGGAGAGATTGTGATACAGGAGCTGTTAAGTGAGAGACTATGTAGAAAGCCTGATATAAATGGTGTTCTTCTAATTAGCGAATAGGAATTACAATATCAATATTGACATTAAAAGTAAGCATTGCTATAATTACTTTAATTAGAAAATATTTTCAGGGCAGGGTGAAAGTCCCTACCGGTGGTAAAGCCCACGAGCAGCAATGCATGATTCGGTGTGATTCCGAAGCCGACAGTAAAGTCTGGATGAAAGAAAATAATCTCATGTTACATATTTTTGGTTATGAACTCTGGAATATTAATTATTCCAGAGTTTTTTTGTGAAGAAAACTCTATAAATTGACTTATTTATAATAGGAGGTGCTAAATGACGGATATAGATTATATGAGTTTAGCTTTAGAATTAGCTCAAAAGGGCTGTGGTTGGGTTTCCCCTAATCCTATGGTTGGTGCAGTCATTGTTAAGAATGGAGAAATTATAGGAAAAGGATGGCACCAAAAATGTGGAGAACTTCATGCTGAACGTAACGCCCTTGCAGATTGTAATGTTTCACCAAAGGGAGCAACCATGTATGTGACACTGGAACCATGTTGTCACTATGGAAGGACGCCTCCTTGTACAGAAGCAATTATTGAGAGTGGCATTAAAAGGGTAATTATAGGCACGTTAGATCCTTTCCCTTTGGTTAGTGGGAAAGGAATCGCTATCCTACGTGAGCATGGAATTGAAGTGATTGAAGGTGTTATGAAGCCTGAGTGTGATAAATTAAATGAGGTGTTTTTTCATTTTATTCATACAGAACGGCCATTTGTAATGATGAAGTACGCCATGACTATGGATGGAAAGATTGCAACTTACACTGGTGCATCTAGATGGATTACTGATGAATTGGCAAGACAACGGGTGCAGGAAGATCGTCATCGTTATTCTGCTATCATGGTTGGTGTAGGGACTGTTTTAGCAGACGACCCAATGTTGACCTGCCGATTGGAACATGGAAGAAATCCAGTGCGAATTATCTGTGATACACATCTTAAAACGCCACTTAATTCTCAAATCGTTCAAACTGCAACCAAAGTTCCAACTATCATCGCTACATCCTGCGCAGAAGATAGGAAGCAATTCCCATTCAGAAAGGCTGGATGTGAGATACTAGTAATACCAAGAAATGGTGATTATATTGACTTAAATGAACTTATGAAGACGCTAGGTAAGTTAAAGATTGATAGTATTCTGTTAGAAGGTGGAGCAACACTTAATTGGTCTGCATTAAGCAGCGGAATTGTAAATAAGGTACAGTGTTATATTGCCCCAAAGTTATTTGGTGGAATCAATGCCAGATCACCAATATCAGGGCAAGGCGTAAAAGAACCAAGTGAATCATATCATTTAATAAATACAATCATTACTCAAATTGGAGAAGATTTTCTTATAGAAAGCGAGGTGGGGGGATCTTGTTTACAGGAATCATCGAGGAAATCGGAACAATAAATATGGTACAATCAGGAGCAAAATCATCTGTACTAGTTGTTAGTGGAACTATGATTTTTAAGGATCTTAAAATAGGTGACAGTGTAGCAGTCAACGGGGTATGTCTTACAGTCAAAGAGATAAGACAAAATACTTTTATGGCTGATGTCATGCATGAAACATTAGATCGATCCTCTCTTGGGTTACTAAAGAATAGGAGTCATGTAAATCTGGAGAGGGCAATGCCAGTAGACGGTCGTTTTGGAGGGCATATTGTGTCCGGTCATATAGATGGGGTGGGGAAAATAGTAGCGATGAAAGCAGACGATAATGCGGTCTGGTTCAACATTTCCACTGAAGAAAAGATATTACATTACATAATTGAGAAAGGTTCCATTGCTATTGATGGAATAAGTCTGACGGTAGCAAGAGTTGGTAATCACGATTTTTCTGTTTCCATCATACCACATACAATCAGCAATACAACGCTGTCAGAAAAGAAGGTAGGGGATGTGGTCAACCTGGAAAATGACGTGGTTGGTAAATATATTGAAAAGCTACTAAAACCACTTTCATCCACAAAAGAAAAGAGTAATCTTACTGAAGAATTCTTGGAGAAATATGGATATTAAGGAGGCAGAACATGTTTGAATATAACACTATTCCCGAAGCTCTAGAAGCACTTCGTAATGGAGAAATCATTGTAGTCACAGATAATCCTGATAGAGAAAATGAAGGGGATTTTATCTGTGCAGCTGAATTTGCCAATACTGATAATGTTAATTTTATGGCGATACATGGAAAAGGATTGATCTGTATGCCTATGGGAGAAGAGTTGGTTGAGAAACTACAAATACCACAGATGGTTAACAATAACAGCGACAATCACAAGACAGCTTTCACAGTTTCTATTGACTATGTGAATACTACCACAGGCATATCTGCCGTTGAGCGTAGTATCACTGCAATGAAATGTGTAGATGATAATGTAAAACCTGAGGATTTTAGACGTCCGGGACATATGTTTCCCCTGTTGGCCAAGAAAAATGGGGTGTTAGAACGCAATGGACATACAGAGGCGACTGTTGATTTAATGCGTTTAGCAGGTCTAAAGGAGTGTGGCCTTTGTTGCGAGATTATGAGGGAAGATGGCACTATGATGCGAACTTCTGAATTACAAGAACTAGCTAAGAAATGGAATCTTAAGTTTATTACCATAAAAGACCTGCAGAATTATAGGAAAAGACATGACAAATTGGTAGATAAGGTTGTTATTACTAAGATGCCAACGAAATATGGAAATTTTAAAGCGTATGGGTATATTAATAAATTAAATGGAGAGCATCATGTCGCCTTGGTCAAAGGAGAAATTGGAGATGGTGAAAATATATTGTGTCGTGTCCATTCTGAATGTCTGACTGGTGATGCATTCGGTTCCATCCGCTGTGATTGCGGACAACAATTTGCCGCAGCCATGACACAAATTGAAAAAGAAGGAAGAGGAATTCTTCTGTATATGAGACAGGAAGGCAGGGGCATTGGATTAATCAATAAATTATGTGCTTATGAGCTCCAAGATAACGGTATGGATACATTAGAAGCGAATATTGCCTTAGGATTTCCAGGTGATTTACGAGAATACTTCATAGGTGCTCAGATTTTACATGACCTTGGTGTTAAAACAATGCGACTTCTAACGAATAATCCTGATAAGGTATATCAGCTATCTGACTTTGGTATTAACATAGTAGAGCGTGTACCAATTCAAATGGATGCTACCTCTTATGATTTATTTTATCTTAAAACGAAACAGAAAAAGATGGGACATATATTAAATTATTAATCAATAATAAGGAGAATTCAATTATGAAAACATATGAAGGTAATTTGGTAGTAGATGATATTAAGGTTGGAATCGTTGCAGCGCGGTTTAATGAATTTATTACAAATAAGCTGATTGGAGGGGCATTAGATGGCTTAAAACGTCATAATGTGAAAGAAGAGGATATTAGTCTAGCTTGGGTTCCAGGAGCTTTTGAAATTCCTTTGATTGCTTCTAAAATGGCTAAGAGTGGGAATTTTGATGCAATTATTTGCCTTGGTGCAGTGATTCGTGGCAATACCTCTCACTATGATTATGTATGCAGTGAGGTATCAAAAGGGGTTGCCCATGTAGCTTTAAACAGTGATATTCCGGTAATGTTTGGGGTATTGACCACTGAGAATATTGAACAGGCCATAGAACGTGCTGGTACGAAAGCTGGCAATAAGGGATTTGATTGTGCCGTTGGTGCTATTGAAATGGTTAATCTTATTAGAGAGATTGAAGCTTAATATGGCAACACTGGTGTTTGATTATGACGGTACCTTACACGATAGTATTAAGATATATGCGCCGGCTTTCCGGTTAGCATACAATCATCTTGTCTCTCATGGATTAATGCCAGATAGGATATGGTCAGATCAGGAAATCAGTATTTGGCTTGGATATACGTCTAAAGATATGTGGAATAGTTTTCCGAATACAATCTCACAAGAAACAAAAGATTTATGTAGTCAAATGATTGGTGAGGAAATGTTGCATCTGATTAACAGTGGTAAGGCACAGTTATACCCAGAAACTTTAGATATGCTAAAGAGACTAAAAGCAGATGGGCATACACTGATTTTTCTTAGTAACTGCAAACATAATTATATGATAGCCAGTTGTAAGTATTTTGGGCTAGAACGTTACTTTTCTGCTTTTTATTGTAGTGAGGATTGTGACTGGATTCCAAAGTATAAAATCTTCAACCAAATAAAAAAAGATTATAGTGGAGAGTTTATCATCATTGGAGATCGTTTTCAAGACATGGAGATTGCTCAAAAACATGGACTTAAGTTTATCGGATGTGCATATGGGTATGGACAACCTGGTGAATTGTCAAGAGCGCAGTATATAGTACATAATCCTTTAGAAATATGCAAAGTATACATGATACTATGAAACTGGATTGACACGTATGAAATTAAATGATATTGTAATGTTATAAAATAGTAATTGTTACCATTATTATTCAGTACATAATAATCTCACTGTTCAAAACATTGATTTTCATATTAAGGAGGAAAAGAAACCATGTACGAAATGAAAGATGAATATCTTACAGGGATTGAAATAATTGATAACGAGCATAGAAGATTGTTTGAGATTGCAGAAGAAACTTATCAAGTCAGGAGAAATGAATTCCTTGTAGACAAATATGATCAAGTAAAACATGTGTTAACGCAACTTAGAGACTATACACTAATGCATTTTGATCATGAAGAGGAATATATGGAAAGCATCAATTATAAACAGATGTTTATTCAAAAGGTACAGCATGATGAGTTTAGAGAAAAGATTGAAGATTGGGATTTAGATAATTTGGATGAGAATTCAGATGACATGATTGATGAAATATTGGAGTTCTTAACAAATTGGTTAATAGATCATATCTTGGAGAATGATATGCAGATCGCTGAATAAGTGACATAACAGGTATTAACGAGACGTATTGTTCTAAACAAATTAATATAAGGATGATAAGAGGCAGTCAGCATAAACTATATGTTGATTGCCTCTTTATCATAGAATTATCATAGCTTATTGTATAAATTAAATTCGTAGTGTATGGTAAAAAAATGTGAGTAGTAAGCTTTAGTTATGGAATGAAGAACAATGATGAAGGACATGTTTGATTTAGCAAAAGAGTAACCAATGTATTATGTGCGGTTGTAAGATATTAAAAGGTGATGTAATATATACATATAAAATTACGATTTATATGGAGGATATGTCGATGAGAAAAAATTTTGGAGCAAAACACTACATGTATCCACAACCTGTATTAATTATAGCCGCATATGGGGAAGATGGTACAGCCAATGCCATGAATGCTGCTTGGGGTGGTATCAGTTCAGATACACAGATATCAATGTGCCTTAGCCCAGGACATAAGACGGTAAAGAATATCCTCAAACGAAAAGCATTTACTGTTAGTATGGCAGATGCTACCCACGTGGCAGCATGTGATTATCTAGGGCTGGAATCTGGAAACCAAGTTCCAAACAAGCTTGAGAAAGCAGGATTTCATACTGTCAAGGCAGAGTTTGTAGATGCACCAATCATTGAGGAACTTCCTATGACTTTAGAATGTAAATTGATTAGCTTCAATAGTAGTACAGGCTGTATGATTGGTGAGATCATTAATGTTAGTGCAGACGAAAGAATCCTTGATGAAAGTGGGAAAATAGCTCCCTCAAAGTTTGAACCTATTACCTATGATTCAGTGAACCATGTTTATTTAAAATTGGGAGAGCAAGCAGGAATTGCATATTGTGATGGATTAAAACTAAAATAAAAATACTATTGATTTATGTGTTCATTATACAGAAACGTAACGTAAGAGGTGATTAGTATGAGTGTACAGAAGCAATTTGCAGTAGATACATCAAAGCGTAGTCTCAAACAGTGGATTCAAGGACTTATTATATTATTTGTTGGGCTAACCATAGCTCATTTAGGAGTAACCATGTTTCTTGTCTCAAATTTGGGAACGGATACCTTCACAATTTTAATACAGGGAATTTCCAATCTGGTGGGGTTATCTATAGGAACCTGTCATGTGATTGCTTTGATTATATTGATGCTTGTAATGCTTCTTACCACGAAATGTTATGTAAAGCCAGGTACTATTGTGTGCGCTTTCTGCGGAGGATGGATTATTGATTTCTTTTTATGGGTGTTTCATGGCAATATTTCAAATGCTTCTCCTATGTGGATTAGGGTTATTGTTATGGTTGCCGGATGCGTCATCTTAAGTATTGGTATGTCTTTGGTCATAGAAAGTAAATCAGGAACTGGTCCTAATGATTTGATCGCAATTATTTTGACGGATAAGTTATCTGCTAGATGGAAAAGAGTTCAATTTCGTTGGGTACGTGTTTCATGTGATATCCTATTTACCGTAATTGGTTATTTACTTGGTGGTGTCTTTGGTATTGGGACAGTTGTAGCTGCTTTTCTGGTGGGACCTTGCGTTCAGTTCTTTCTTCCAGTAAGTAAAAAAGTGATACATATGATCTTTCCTAGATTAGAATAAGAGGTGTGTTTCCTATGAATTATGAATGTTTGATTGTGGATGATGAAAAGGAGTTAGCAGAAAGCACGTGTGACTACTTAAATCTATTTGATGTTAAGTGCACCTATACACTATCCTATGAAGGATGTTTGGATTTTATTAAGGAGAACACGACTCAATTAATTCTATTAGATATCAACTTGAAGAATAAATCAGGATTTGAGTTATGTAAAGAGTTACGAAAAACCATTGAGGTTCCGATTCTATTTATCAGCGCCAGAAATAGTGATGACGATGTGTTGTTGGGCTTGTCCATTGGTGGTGATGATTACATTGCAAAGCCATATAGCTTAAGTGTTTTGTTGGCTAAGGTGCGAGTTGTTTTAAAAAGACAGCAGAATAGTGGAAGCCATTCTCTAGAAAAGGGTATTTATATTGATTGTATGACAAGAAAATTATACAAAGACGGTCTAGAAATTCCTTTAAAGGGAATGGAATATAAATTATTATCTTATCTCATGGAGAATAAGGGGAAAATTATAACAAAGGGTGAGCTATTCTTACATGTATGGGAAGATTCCTTTGTAGGTGATGGGACCTTAAATGTACATATTAGGCATCTGAGAGAAAAAATTGAGGATGACCCGAATCACCCTTTACATATAAAAACGATATGGGGAAGAGGATATAGTTATGAGGATTAGAAAACTGAGCTATATCAGCATTGCTTTTTTAGCAATCGCGCTAGTAGTGGCAGTATATAGGATAAATGATTTACAGATGACTAAACCAAATCATGCAGAGGTGAATGATTTTATAAAAACTATTGAAGGGACCGGAAATACAGAAGAGATAAAGGAGCTGAAAAAGCAATATGGGTTAAACTACTACTATCAAGATGGAAAGCTTGTGGTCTATAGTGATTATGGGGAAAAATTTCAGGAGGCCAAGCAATATGCAATCCTCACCTTAGTACTGTTTGCTGTCATTGCAGTTATCATTATAGTCATTTTTTTTCTTTCCATCAATAAAAATATTATTACACCATTTTATAAACTACAGTATTTTGCGGCAACTGTGGCAAAGGGAGATCTAAATGTTCCCTTATTAATGGATAGAGACAACATATTTGGGGCCTTCACAGAGAGCTTTGACATTATGCGAGAAGAACTGGCACTTGCCAAAGAAAATGAGAAGCGGGCCAATGAAAGTAAGAAGGAACTAGTTGCCTCCTTGAGCCATGATATTAAGACACCTTTGGCCTCTATAAAAGCCATTACAGAACTTTTGTTGGTTAAGATGCAGAACACAGATATTATAGACAGATTACATAGTATTGATCAGAAGACAGAACAAATAGAAGTACTGGTAAATAACTTGTTTCATGCAACTTTAGAGGAGTTGGAAGAATTAAAGGTCATATTAGAGGAAATAAGTAGTCTTGAGATTAAAAAGTTTATAAAAAATGCTGACACCAACAACCGAATAGAAGAATGTCAGATAAATGAATGCTTAGTAATATGTGATCCCTTACGACTTCAGCAGGTACTAGACAATATCATCAGCAACTCCTATAAGTATGCGGATAGCAGTATTAGAGTAACTTCTATCATAGAATACGGGTATCTTAGTATTATGATAGAGGACTATGGCAAAGGAGTCAGTATAGAAGACTTGGCCTTATTAAAGAAAAAATACTATCGAGGAAGCAACAGCGAGGGAAAGAATGGAGCTGGTATTGGCTTATATATCTCAAATTACTTCATGGAGCATATGGAAGGTTTTTTAAATGTTACCAATGGTGAATATGGGTTTCAAGCTATCGTGGGAATCAAAATAGTATAGAGGAATATCATTTTATGCAATTATTTAAGGAACTGTTAAGAATTGGATAAGAAACCAGTAAAGATAAACTTTTATAGATACGGTAATATGGTTTTAGATGAAAAATAGGAGGTTATAGTATGAAAACTATATTATCGACACGAAAACTGTGTAAAACATTTTCGAATGCAGGCGTGCAACAACATATATTAAAGAATCTGGACTTAGAGATTTATGAAGGTGATTATACTGTGATTATGGGTGCATCCGGCGCAGGAAAGTCAACTTTACTGTATGCATTATCTGGGATGGATAAACCAACTCTAGGAGAAATCTGGTTTCTGGACAAGGAAATTTCTAAATATAACGATGATAAACTAGCGCTTTTTCGAAGAGAGAATTGTGGCTTTGTATTTCAACAAATCTATCTGATTGATAAGATGAGTGTACTAGACAATATCTTAGCTTCAGGACTACTTGTAAATAAGAATCGAATAGACGTTGTTAAGATAGCAAAAGACTTATTAGATAAAGTGAATATATCGGAGCAGTTACAGGATAAATTCCCATCTCAATTATCTGGTGGTGAACAGCAAAGAGTTGCAATTGTAAGAGGACTTATAAATCATCCAGCTATATTATTTGCTGATGAACCTACTGGGGCCTTAAATTCCAGTTATTCCGAGGCTGTCTTAGATATGCTTACGAACTTTAATAAAGAAGGCCAAAGTATTGTTATGGTGACCCATGATATAAAAACAGCCCTTAGAGGAAGTCGTATTATCTATCTAAAAGATGGTCAAATCCACGGAGAATGTAATTTGGGTACTTATGTCGAGAGGGATCATGATAGAAAAAGTAAACTAAAGACATTTTTAGAGGAAATGGGGTGGTAACATGAGAAAGTTTATTGTTTTGTCACGTTACCATATAAGAAAGAATAAGGGACAATACTTGTCATTATCCCTTATAGTGTTAATAGCGGCTATGGTATTTGGCCTAGGCCTTGTAACTATTCTTAATTCCGGAGAAATGTTTCAAGAGAAATTTAAGCAGTATGAATGTGCAGATGTATTCTATACCTTATATGACTCCGATTGGACGGATACCATATCTGAAAAAGCTCAGGAGATTAAAGGGGTTACGGCTACAGAAATCAGAAAAAATGTCATGCTTTCTGGAGAAGCTTTCTATGGAGAGACTGGTAACTCTTTAAATCACATTTTTTTCAATATGGATGATAAACACGTTATGAACAAGATAGAAGCCATTGGAGATACTTTGGATAGAAAGGATGTTAAACATCCAATCTATATCTCCTATTGGGTGAAAGCCAATGGGTGTAAGATTGGAGATACCTACAAGTTTCTATCGGGAAAAACTACCTATGAGTTTACTATTGCTGGATTTGTTGAGGATTTAATGTATGGCAATAATAACTGCGGAAGTATGGGTGTATATCTGCCAGAGAAAGAGTTTAATGCCATGTATGAAAGTGTAGAACCCAATTGTCATGCAAAAACTCTTGCATTAAGATTAGCGAATAATGAAGATGGAAAAGAAGTATATACAGAATTAACCAAGATGACTGCAGGAAATCTTGCAAATAACTATACGTTTAATTATGGATATTTAAAAATGTGTCAGACAAACCGAACAGCTGTTGCCAATATTATGTCAGCAATGTTAATGGCATTTTCAGCGTTACTTGTAATCATAACTATGTTTGTCATTAATTTTCGTATAAAAAGCAGTATACATGAAGAAATGCAGAATATGGGAGTTTTAACATCCATAGGGTATACTTCAAGACAGGTTATCTGGTCAGTAGCGATTCCTTATGTGATGATAGGAATTATATCTATTATGATTGGACTAATTGGTACTTATCTTTTGCTGCCAATGATCCAAGAACTGTTTGGAAAACTCTCAGGCCTTTTATGGATGACACCGTTGGATTTTGTGTCGTTGTCTTTGGTTATCTTAGTCATCATGGGACTTATCCTATTTACTACCTTATTTTCAGCAAGAAAAATCAAGAAGCTACATCCCATTGACGCTCTTAAAAGTGGAATTAAACACCATAGCTTTAAAAAGAATTATTTTCCACTTCATAAGACGAAGACCAATCTTAATATAACATTTGGACTGAAGGGTTTTATAAGTAGCATAAAGCAATCTATCTTTCTGTTTCTGATATTAACATTTTCAAGTTTAACTACAATCTATATGGCAAGTGCTATGTATAACAGTATTGTCGAGCCTATTAATCTTATCAACATAGTATCGGAAGAATATCCGACGGTATCCTTTACTGGTCATAATCACAATGATGCTGAATCTATCAGAACTGATATTGAACAAGATACCAGAGTGGAAAATACGCTATATTATGACACTTCAAATGCAATAATTGGTGAAGAAACTGTTGTTGTCTTTGTTATCAATGAATATAAGAAACTGCAAAATAATATTATATACAGTGGCAGATATCCTAAGCATGATAATGAAATAGCAATTGGAAGTGCTATTGCAGACAGGTTGGATGTAGGTATAGGGGACCGGATAAAGATTAAATCTGTTGATAATTCACAGGAGTATTATATTGTTGGATTGTTACAGGCTCCAAGTTACGGAAGTTCTGCCTGTGAGATGACCTCAGAGGGATTTCGGCGTCTTAATATAGATTTTGAGCAGACCACTTTATACGTATATTTAAAGAATGTCAAAGAGGCAGACACTTATACAGAAGACATGGTCAAGAAGCACAAAGATAAATTAGCTGGCTATACTAATATGCAAAGTATGATAGAAGAGGTATATGATAACTTTATCCCACTTATGATAATGGTCATCTACTTAGTATGTGTATTAATGGTTGCTTTGATTATAGTAGTCCTCTATATGATGATTAGAACACTAATTTCCCATAGAAAGCAGGAACTTGGAATCTGTAAAGCTCTTGGCTATACAACAAAACAGTTAGTACAACAGCTTTCCTATAGCTTGTTGCCAGCCATTACTCTTGGCACCATATTAGGTGGAACACTAGGATATCTATTAGTAAATCAGATTTGGTTGTTATTCTTAGGAGGTGTAGGATTACAAAAGGTGTATTTGCCTGTGCCTATTTTATGGGCTGTGGTAATTATCATTATTTTAATTCTGTTTTCTACTCTAATGTCTGTACTATTAGCACGAAGAATTAAACGTATCTCGCCTATTGAATTAATTAGGGAATAATGTAATAATAGGTTCATCTGTTATTATATAAAGGGGGAGTAAACTATGTTAGAATTACCAGAAGCGATTACTATGGCAACACAATTACAAAATACTGTAATAGGAAAAACAGTAAGCCATGTCTGTCCACCTACTAAGGAACACAAATTCTGCTGGTATCATGGTGATATAGGTGAATACAACAATAAGATACAAGGTCAAGAGATTGTCTTAGCAGAAGCATTTGGAATTTATACAGAAATTACTTTTCAGAATGGCCAAAGACTGTGCATTAACGATGGAGTAAATGTTCGACTTGTAAAGAAGGAGGAGGCGGGAAAAGCATACCAGTTAATGATTTGCTTTACAGACGGGGATGCATTGGTATTTACTGTGGCTATGTATGGTGGAATTGTCCTTTATAGTGGGAACTATGATAATGAATACTATCTAAAAAGCAGAGCAGCTATTTTGCTTTTTTCAAAAGAATTTAAGATGGTTTTTAGAGAATTGTTTGAAAATAGTAAAAATACGCTTAGTGTAAAAGCATTTCTTGCTACAGAGCAGCGTTTTCCAGGGATAGGAAATGGTGTTTTACAGGACATTCTATTTAATGCTAGGCTACATCCAAAGAGAAAGATTGGAACCTTAAGTGAGGAAGATAAGAATAGACTTTTTGATCAGATTCTTATCACAATACGGGATATGATAGAAAAAGGTGGAAGAGATACAGAAAAGGATTTGTATGGTCAAGCTGGTGGTTACAAGACTATAATGTCCAAGATTGGAGTGAAAAATGGTTGTCCGATTTGCAGTGGAGAGATCACAAAGGAAGCCTATTTGGGAGGTTCCGTCTATTACTGCAAGAATTGTCAGCCAATCTAATCAAAGGTGAGGCAAGACAATGATATATAAAGAACAGGCATAAGTTTTGTGCCTGTTCTTTTTTTGAAGAAAATTATGTATTTGAGAGATTTAATATGACATTAAATTTATATTTTTGTCAACAAAATGATAGATTAAAAATAGATTGGAAGATATAGTTATAGAAAAAGGTGAAAGGGGTAATAATCATGGAATTTAAAGGTTACAGAAGAGGTATTAATCTTGGGGGATGGCTTTCCCAGTGTAGTCACGAAAAACAACATTATGACAGTTTTATAAGTGAGGATGACATTATTAAAATTGCATCTTGGGGGTTGGATCACGTTCGCCTTCCAATAGACTATGAGCTTATACAAGAGAATGATGGAAGTATTAAACCAGAAGGATTTAAGTATATCGACTCCTGCATGAAATGGTGCAAGGAGAACAATCTTAATATGATTCTTGACTTACATAAAACGATGGGCTATATCTTTGATGAAAGTAAAACCTCAAAAAATTTTTTTTATGATAAAAATCTACAACAAAAATTCTTAGATTTATGGAATGAACTAGCAAGGAGATATGGAAAGTATCATGATTTTATTGCTTTCGAGCTCCTAAATGAAGTTGTGGATTATGAGGTAGCTGAGATATGGAACGAAATTGCAAAAAAGGCGGTAGAAGTGATTCGAAGATATACCAAATTAACTCCTATTATTCTTGGTGGTGTAATGAATAATGCAGTATATACTATTAAATTATTACCTACGCCATTTGACGATCACTTGGTGTATACCTTTCATTTTTATGAACCTCTTATATTTACTCATCAATCTGCCTATTGGATTCCAGAAATGTCAAGAGATTTTTCTATGACTTATCCAGGTGAGATAGATCAGTTTATTAAGAACTCCAAAGAACAATTAGCAGAAGAACAGTATGATATTTATAAGAACATTGATTTAGAAAAGCTTAGTGAAATGGGAACAGATTTTATTGAAATAGCATTTGAAGAGGCTTTTGTGATCGCAAAAAAATATAATATACCTTTATATTGTGGAGAATATGGAGTAATTAATCAAGCTGATTTGCAATCGACATTAAATTGGTATTGTAATATCAACTCTGTATTTGAAAAACATAATATCTCTAGAGCGGCGTGGACTTACAAAGGAAAAGATTTTGGCATAACCGATCCACATTATATTGAAATAAAAGATCAATTGGTAAAGCTATTATAAAAAAAATGTTTTTAAATACTCTTCTCACGTGAATAGGTCTATGGGGGAGCCATAAAAGTTGAGACTTATGTGGTTCCCCTAATATATATTATATTATCTAGTCTTATTTATAATTAAGATTCTTATTTTTCTAGCTCATCCTCCCAAGTATTGATACCTCCAAATTCCTTTATATTGGTATAGCCTAGGTCGGCTAGTTTCTGTGCAGCCTTCTTACTGCGGTTACCACTACGACAATATACAAGAATAAGTTGGTCTTTATCGGGCAGTGTTTCAAATATGGATTCTGATATGGTTTCAATAGGGATGCATATGGCATTTTTGATATGTCCCTCTTCATATTCTTCTTTGGTTCTTACATCTAATATCGTATATCCTACCTCTGTCTCTATAATGGATTGCGCTTCATTTTGTGAGATTTGTTCATAAGAATTTGTGTGAGTATTATTACTGTCAGCATTTTCATTCTTACAACTTACTAATAATAGCATAAAAGCAAACGTGCAACCAAGAAATATTAGGTTTTTCATGTTTATACCTCCATTCTATAGTATTAATATGTACGATTATAATATTCTTGTTTAAGTATATCATACAAACTATTAGTTATCGAATGAATTTACTATGAATAAGAGGGTTATGATTTTGATGATAAAGCCAACCTTGCAATAACAATAAAAAATATAAAGTTGGATAATAATAGAAAATTATACAAAAATATGTTGACAGGAATATATAAGGAGTATATTCTAATATTTGTAGACCGACCGACGGTCAGTCTACAAATTTAAGGATTGGATATGAGAAAATATGAGAGTCGTAAAAGAGGCAACAGAACGTCAAAGTGAAATTCTAGACCACGCCATTACATTATTTATATCAAAGGGTTATGACTGTACAAGCGTGGAAGATATTGTGAAAGAGATTGGAATTGCCAAGGGAACTTTGTACTATCATTTTAAATCTAAGGAAGAGATACTGGATGGAATCGTTGATCGAATTCTTGATAGCGTAATCGCTAAAGCAAATCGTGTTGCAAATTCCAGTAACCTAAATGTACATGAGAAGATACTGAATACCTTACTTGCGATTCAAGTTAGAGAAGCAAGGGATTTAGCAATTATAAAGGAAGTTTATAAACCACAAAATGCGTTATTGTATTCTAAGATGTTAGGTAGAATAATTCATGACATCCCTCCAATACTTTCGATTATTATTGAAGAAGGCATTAAAAAAGAGATATTTCATACAGAATTTCCGTATGAAAGCGCTGAGTTATTTATCACCTATGGCAATGTAATATTTGATAGTGGATTCGTTGAATTTACAAAAGAGGAGCTGAGACACAAAATAACAGCGTTTACTAAAAATATAGAACGGGTAGTAGGTGCTAAAAGTGATAGTATGAGCTATGTAGCTACCATGTTTGAAAATATGGAGGACATAGAGTATGAATAGTAATGGATTTCGCAAATTCTCACTTCTTTGGGCTGGTGAATTTATTTCGGCAATTGGTAGTGGTTTGACTAGCTTTGGGTTAGGAATCTATGTGTATCAGATGACGGGGAAGGCATCTACCATGGCACTTGTGACTTTATTGGCCTTTTTCCCCTCCCTAATTCTTGGGGTTCCTGCAGGAGTTTTGGCAGATAGGTATGATAGGCGGTTATTAATGCTAATAGGGGACAGTTTTTCTGCCATCGGCCTTGTGTTGATTCTAATTTTTATGACTCTTGGTAAGGCGAATCTTGCAATCATTTGTATTGGAGTAACAATAAGCTCTATCTTTTCAGCTTTAATGGAGCTTGCGTATAAGGCAACAGTATCAGATCTTCTTACGGAGGATCAATATGTCAAAGCCAGTGGAATGGTACAGATTGCAGCTTCCTCCAAGTACCTGATTGCACCAATAATCGCTGGGTTTCTTTTGACAATCGCTGATATTAAGTTATTGCTCATCATTGATATTTGTACGTTTTTTGTAACAGTAGTAACTATTACCGTTGTAAGAAAGGGACTGGATGCTAAGAAAGTAGAGCATTCCGAGACTATGATTTCTGAGTTATTGGAGGGCTGGCGGTATTTAAAAAATAATAAGGGAATTGTCATTCTTATAATTACAACTGCATTGATTTCGTTTTTTATGGGATTCATACAGACACTTTCAACCCCATTGATTTTAGCATTTGCCAATAGCGCAACTCTTGGAACTGGTGAGACAGTCATTGCAAGTGGAATGTTAGTCTCAAGTATTCTTATAGGTATTCTGAAGGTAAAAGGACATTATCATCGGATGATCTTCCTAGGCCTTGCTTTTAATGGATTCTTTATGTTTTTGTATGGAATGAAGGCAAATATCATTTATATTGGGATTACAGGCTTTTTATTCTTTGCTACTTTGCCATTTGCCAATACAGGATTGGAATGTCTGATAAGATGCAACCTAGACAACAACGTTCAGGGACGTGTCTGGGGATTGATCGGATTCATATCTCAGTCTGGCTACATATTCTCTTATGCATTTTGTGGGTTATTGGCGGATTATGTTTTTACTCCACTTTTAAGGAAAGATGGCGCTCTTGCAGGTAACGTAGGAAAGATTTATGGGACAGGAGAAGGTAGAGGCATTGGATTATTAATTTCTCTTGCAGGCTTTGTAATTATGCTATTGTCGTTGGTATTAGCACGGTCAAAGAAGGTAAAAGCATTGGATGTAGAGGAAGTCTACTAGGACAGATAGTATTTCTATAATGCTACAGAATGTGTTAGGGTAAAGTACAAGTTCCTGTTGATGCAACTATTATTATTGAAGGAAAAATATGTGGAAATAAAAAGATACAGTAAAATGTATGAATTATTACTTTTTGATGATTGATGTATGAAGGCAATGATTGGAGTACTAATCATGGACCGGTTGGTCGCAGTAAGTATATTAAGGTACTATATTTGTAGTTAGAGATTAAAAATGTACCTAACGATGAGTGATTAGTCGTTCCCTCTTTTATCAAAAGCCATAGAAGATTAAGCTGTAGGATATAAATGAAGTCCATGAGAATGAGGAAAAGTAATGAGAAAAATAGAATTAGGTTATGAATCTAAATCTGGAGTTACCATAATGATTTTTACAGAAGGAACCATACTAAAGCCGAAGGCATGGTGGTCTTTATATTGTCATAAATCCTATTTGCCAATAGGCAATGCTGTTTCAAAGATAAAGGAATGGTATCATCAGGGAGCCAATATTATCTATATTACTTCCAGAAAGAAACATCAGGCAGAGGGAATGGCAAGTTTATTAAAGAAGTACGATTTTAAGGGAACTTGCTTACTGTGTAGAGAAGAAAAGGAAAACTATCAGAAAATAGTAGAAAAGATAAAACCTACCATTTTAATTGAAGATAATTGCAAAAGCATAGGTGGAACTTGGTAAATGTGTATTACCAAGGTAGTAGATGATATAAAAAAAGATATAGTTAGTATAGTAGTTCCCGAATTTAAGGGGATTGATCAGTTACCTGTTGACTTAGAACAGTTATTGACATATGTCAGTAACAGCGTATAATTTAAATGTAAATACATATGTCATAAATCTGAGGAGGTTTTTCTATGCCAAGGCCAATGAAGTGGCGAAGAGTATGCAGCCTGCCAGAAACCTGTGAGTTTGGTCCTCTTGGTCGGGATTCGGATTTTCAGGATAACATAATAATGACAATTGATGAATATGAGACCATAAGACTAATTGACTTGGAGAACTTTACACAGGAAGAATGTGCAGAACAGATGAATATTGCTCGCACGACGGTACAGGGAATCTATAATGAAGCTAGAAGGAAGTTGGCCAGATCTTTAGTAAATGGTATGACCCTTCAAATCCAGGGTGGAGAATATCTGATTTGTGATGGAAAAAGGAATGGTTGTAGACAGGGTTGTCGAAGAGATGATACAAATGGTAAAGGAGAAGAAATATGAGTGAAACATGTAATCAAAACTGTAGTGGTTGTTCAGAATCCTGCACAGACAGGAAAGAAGAAATGGATTTTACTGAGAAGTTGAATGAAATGAGCAGCGTAAAGAAGGTCATTGGTGTTGTCAGTGGTAAAGGTGGAGTAGGTAAATCCCTTGTTACCTCTATGCTTGCTGTTACAATGAATCGGTTAGGTTATCATACAGCCATTTTAGATGCTGACATTACAGGACCATCCATACCAAAGGCATTTGGTATAAAAGAGAAAGCAACAGGAAATGAGATGGGAATCTTTCCAGTTGCCAGTAGTACAGGAATAGAAATTATGTCTGTTAATCTATTATTAGATAATGAAACAGATCCTGTTATATGGAGAGGACCAGTTATAGCGGGTACAGTGAAGCAATTTTGGTCTGATGTGATTTGGAAGGATATAGATTTTATGTTCATTGATATGCCACCTGGAACCGGTGATGTACCACTTACTGTATTTCAGTCCATATCATTAGATGGAATTATTGTTGTTACTTCTCCACAGGAGTTGGTATCCATGATTGTAGCTAAAGCAGTGAAGATGGCAGAGATGATGAATGTACCAATTCTTGGATTAGTTGAGAATATGTCATATTTTAGATGCCCAGATAACGGTAAGGATTATCAGATTTTTGGTGACAGCCATATTGATGAAATAGCAAAGAATCACAATATTCCTGTGCTTGCCAAATTACCAATAGATCCGTCGATATCCACTGCTTGTGACAAAGGTATGATTGAGCTATTTGATGGTAACTGGTTTGATGATATCGCAAAGACACTTGAAAAAAATAGTTAATTTTATTATTCAAAGGATTGGCATAGGTATATATGCCAGTCTTTTTTTCTTGGTTAAGTTAAAATCAGATAAAGATCCAATAAAACAATTCATATATTACAAATTTAGAATTTATATGGTAAAATAAATGCATATTTTACTTACATATTTACAAAAAATGATAAAAAATCGGAGGAAGATACTATGAGAATAAAATGGAAGATATTGTTGTCGTTTTCAAGTGTTATAATTACCCTTATTATGTCAGTTCTAGTTATTGTAAATAATGAAATAAACAGTCTTGTACATAAAAAAAACAATCAGGAATTAGAACATTATTCCCAAATGGGGTTAGAGCTTTTGGATAAGTGGTACGATGGATCGTGGTCAATGAAAGATGGAAAACTGATGAAAGGAAATCAGGAAATAAGTGATAACCATGAATTTATTGATAGCTTTACAAGTAATACCAATGTTCTTGCTACTATATTTCAAATGGATACCAGGATTACTACAAATATTCAGGACGAGACAGGAAAACGTGTCATTGGTACAAAAGCTTCTAATCAGGTGATTGAGCAGGTAATTGATAATGGAGAGCCCTATATTGGTACTGCCGATATATTAGGAAAATCTGCAGTTACCTATTATATGCCATTGAAAGATGATTCTGGTTCAGTGGTTGGAATGTGGTTTGTTGGTATCTATAATACGGTTGTGTCAGAAGACATCATGAGTACAATGTTAACTATCGTCAGTATATCTATAATGATACTACTCCCAGGATTGTTAATTACTTATATCATTGGTAATAGTATTTCAAGAGGGATTAAAGAGGTAAGGAACAAGTTAAAGTCGATTGAAGAAGGTAAACTAGATAATGTCTTTCAGGAGAATGTTCTGAAACGTAAAGATGAAATTGGTAGTATATCGCGTTCTTCTCAGAATATGCAATTGAAAATAGCAGAAATAGTGGGGAGTATTAAGAGTGAATCGGATAATCTACAAAATGTTGCACAGCAAACTTTAGCATATATGGAAGAGGTTCATGATAATATTATGGAAATATCTTCGTCTACAGAAGAGCTGTCAGCGGGCATGGAGGAAAGTTCTGCATCTACTGAGGAAATGAATGCTTCTACACATGAAATAGAGGAAAGAATATCCAGTATGAAGGAAAAAACCGCGAATGGTGAAACCTTAGTAGAAGAAATTAAGAAACGTGCAGAAGAACTGAAAAATGAGACTAGTACTTCAAAAGAACAAGCTATTCTAATGTATAATAATGCCAATAATCAACTTAGATCTTCTATTAAGAAGGCCAAAGCGATTGAAGAAATAAAGACATTATCACAGACTATATTAGATATTACATCTCAAACAAATCTTCTAGCACTGAATGCTTCCATAGAAGCGGCTCGAGCTGGTGAGGCTGGTAAAGGTTTTGCAGTAGTAGCAGATCAGATTGGGATACTTGCAGATAATTCCAAAGATGCAGTCTCAAAGATAAGTACTATAACGGAGGCGGTGTCAGAGGCAGTAGGTGGAGTAGTAGGACATTCTCAGGCACTTCTTGATTTTGTAGATAATCATGTTCTAAAAGACTATGATATGATGGTGGCAACAGGTGTACAGTACGATGACGATGCAGAGCAAATTCGTATTGTGGTTTCTGAAATAAATGATATTGCTGAAGTATTGTATGAGCATATAAAGCAAATGAGGCAAGCTATTGAAGAAGTTACAACAGCATCATTAGAAGGAGCAGAAGGAACCGCAAACATTGCAATGATGACATCCAATATTACAACTAAGGCAGATGAAGTATTACAAGAATCTAGAAAGAGTAGAGAAAGTGCAAAGCACTTGGATAGTATTGTGGACTATTTTAAATCCTAAATGAACATCCACCCACATAGGGGGAGGATGATACCGGGAAGCCATACGAAAAGGGTGCCATTGAGGTCAATCATGAACTGATTCGTCGAAATCTTTAAAAGAGAACCAGCTTTGATGATTTAACCCAGCAGGAAATGAATCGAATGAGGAATCACATCAATTCCTACAAAAGGAAGAAGCTGAACAATCGTAATCCCTACGAAACGTTCAGCTTCTACCACTGAGAAGAGGTTTTACGTGAACTTGGATGTGAACCAGTTGCACCTGGTAACATCTTACTAAAACCTACTCTACTAAAAAACTGAACTGTAAGCCGCCAACACTTGTCAATATGTTGAAAATAGGAGTAGGTTTTCGTTTACAAACAAGATAGAAGTTGTGTTCTATATAAAAGGGAAATATGGAATAAAATTGACATAATAAAGCGATATATGGATAATAAAAGTATATAAGTATAAAAGGAACAACATATGTCTGATCAAACTGATAGGAGGATATTATGAAGAAAAATAGGTTTTATCTGAAGCTTATCCCAATTGCTTTCTTTGTATTGCTTTTATGTTCAACAACAATACATAGTGATGTCAAGTCTGGAGTAAAAGACAAAACGAATTCTGTTATACGGCAAATGGATGGGGTTCAAGCAGAAGTTAAGAGTTCTCCATTGGTAAGTAGTGTAGACAATCAACAGGTACAACGGGAACATGAAAAAACTAAGTACATCGTACATAGTAAATCTGAGAATCAAAAGCAAGTGAGTGTGAATCAGAATCCAATCAATTCTACACCGAATGGTAGTTCCAATTGGTATGGTTATAAAGTGACCGACATCTCCGCATATGTTGAACCAGAATGTTATCTTACATATACTATAACAGAAGCGAATCAGGGATATTATGTGAGTGATACACTTTTATCAAATATCAAATATGAAAAGAAATATATCGAGAATGGTGAAATTAAGACCATAAATCTGACGGAAAATGTTCGTTTTGTTTGGGAGAGTTCTACCGGAAAGGACTCAGAACTAGTGGAGATGAAGAAAGAGAATGGGTCCTATACTTTACTTGCTAATAAAGAAGGAACCGCATCGGGTTATATAAAACTCTATGAGGGAACTAGTGAGGAACCAATTTTAACTTCAAAGCTTTTTACCTTTACGATAAAACCTCTAATCAAGGATGATACTAAAAATTATGGTATAACATATGTTAATCAGACTAGAAAAATATATCTTGGAGATATACAGGTAAGAGAACAGTCTGCAAGCCCATGGGTTACCAATGTTACTAGTAGTGACCCTAATATCTTGTCTGTTGTTAAAAATACTGCTCTTAGTGGATCCTCATTTACAGTTAGAGGACTAATGGAGGGTAATGTAGAACTTACCATAGACTATGCGGTAAAGGATGGAGATAAAGTAATTAACGTTAGTAAAAGTGTAATTATGTATTGTAAACCAGAGCGTTACTATGCGAGTGTTAGTAATTTAGGTGCTAAGTTATATCAGTTAATGCCAACCCAGACTAGTGAAGTGAAGATTATTTTAAATAGGGTTTATTACGATGAGTACAACCAAGAAACTGAACAAAGAAATATTGATTTAAAAGGCTTTACAATAGAAGTTGAGAATTATGAAAATAGTACGTCTTTAGTAGATGCCCGTATTGATGGAGATAAAGTATTGATTACTGCTAAAGCTCCAGGCGATGGTATGATATTTGCTGATATTAAAAAAGATGGGGTGTCAGTATGTAGAGTTAATATTTCATTTTATATATTAGCAGAACGATATTTATTGGAGTATAACGGACCAACCACATTGTTTAGAAAACAGATAGTAGAGGCACCAGCCTTAAATCATTATATTTATGCAGATGGTATCTTAGAGAAGCAAGAAGTAGAAGATGCAGTGGTTACATGTAATGTGGATAATATTTTTACATATAAAAACAAAACCCTTACGGCTGCTGATACATCATATGACTATGAATATATATCTTTTACATGTACCTATAATAATCTTATTTATTATCTTTATAGTGATTTTTGGGTCATGGAACCAAATATGAACGCTTCTAGAGCCCTTTATCCAGGAGAAACAACTAGTATAGATCTGAGTGGCTTTAGTCTTAGTGATGATTATAGTATAACCTGGTCTTTAAAAAACAAATCTTCTTCTGTGACCCAAGAGCTTGCTAATCTTCAGTCTGATGGTGGTTTGACAGCATTGTTATCGTGTTTGAATCCTGGAGAGGTAGATGTAACAGCAACCATAAAAAGAGGAGAAGAAACTATTTCTTCTGTAACTAAAACTTTTATAATAAATTCGCAGTATCAGGGCATGTTAAGTACTGCTCAATCGAACCTCACGGTTAACCAACGAGCTAATATTATTGGAAATGATTATAGAATAAATAATACTTATTATAATACTAGCATCGATACGGTGACCAGCAGCGATCCTTCTATTGTAGAGGTGATGGATTACAGTAGAACTCAGAATACGAATAATAGTCTTTATACATTCAAAATCAAAGGAAAAAGTGTAGGAAGTGCAAATATAACAGTAACTTTTACCTATATTGATAAAGATGGTACTCCAGTCCAAAAACAAGAGACGGTAAGTGTAACAGTAAATGACGGCAAGTATACTTGCTCGTGGAATATAATGAATAATTCCGGTATTCCTGGAGAAAGTATACCATTGACTATTTACTGTCAAAAATCTGGATATAATATGAATGGAGAATATGTAACTACCGCGGTAACTCCATCTGAGGTACGTTATGAGTTATCAGCTTCTGCCTCTAATATGGCGACCGTTGAGAATGGTATGTTAACGTTTAAAACGGATGCGGTTCCTGGCAGTTCATTCTCTATTAATCCAACCGTAATAATAAATGGTAAGGACTACTCTGTCGGTAGTAAAACATTCTATGTTGTATCCAGTTATTATAAGATTAAAGGAGTTACTGATGAGGTCACTATAAAAGAAGGTGATACTAAGACACTGACACCAGAGTTATATCAATATGATAAGGATAATCTGGTTGGGAAAAAAGTCGAAAGTATTACATTTGGTTGGAGTAGTAGTTTAAGTATTAACTACACACCTAACTTAAGCAATGAGTATATCTCTGCTACAGGAATGTCTATTACGGGTAGTAAAGCAGGTGAAACTACTGCTAATTTAGTAACATTTTATAAGGATGAGAGTGGTGCTACGAAATATGTTGTGAAGAGTATACATGTGGTAATCATTCCTAAGGATATTCCGAATTTGGATATAGCTCAGAGAGGAACAGTTTTACGTCCAGATAGTTATTTTAAAATTACACCTACAACTACAGGTGCTTATAACATTGCGTGCTCTAATGAGTATGACTATCCAGTAATTCAAATCATGGACCATGAGCTAAATACAATAGGTAGATACACGAGGAGTCATTCTCTCTATCCAGGATCTTTCACTGTACCTGTTACATTAGAAAGGGGAAAGACGTATATAATTCGTACAGGCTCAACAGATACGGAGGGATGGTATGGTTTCAATACGTATACTCTTTCAGTTAATCCTTCTGTTGTGACAAAAAGTATTCAGGACTGTAACATAAATATGTCTTCTAACAATGTGATTTATAATGGTAGAAAACAAGAAGTAACGATTACGATAAAGGATGGGGAAAAGACACTTCAAGAGAATGTTGATTATTTCATTGAGTATTCAGGGGCTATGGTCAATACTGGATCGTATAACATCTATATTACTGGCATTGGAAACTATTATGGTACTAGTATAAAAAACTTCACAATTAATAAATTCTCTTTGACACAGGATATGTTACAACCGTCTCTAAGTCAGGTCATCGCTAATGGAGAGGTACAAAAGCCGGAAGTGGTAGTAAAGAATGGGGAGGATACGTTAAAACAAGGATCCGACTATAACATCTATCATAAAGGCGATTTTATTGCAATTGATGAGTACTTAATTACAATCACTGGAACGGGTAATTATAGTGGTAGTATCACGAAGACCTTTGCAATTAAAGATAAACTGGATCTTACAAAATGTACGGTGAAACTATTAAATGATACGGTTGTTTATAATGGCAAAATGCAAAACCCAGATGTAATAGTGCTGAATGGAGCCACACCACTATCTGAGAATGCGGATTATGAGATTCAATATAGTGTGGGAGATTTCAAGTCTATTGGCACACATACGCTAACGATTATTGGGAAAGGTGATTATTCTGGTAGTGTAGAGGAGACATTTGTAATTACTCCTATTGATATTACACCATATTCAGTGGCATTATCGGCTTCTGAAGTTATCTATAATGGTAACGAACAAAAACCGATTGTAACCATAAAAGCAAACATAGATGATACAAGTGCATTAATAGAGGGAACGGATTATAGGATTCAATATAATGAGGGAGATTTCAAGTCGGCCGGCGAAAATAAGCTAACGATTATTGGACAAGGCAATTATACTGGTAGTGTAGAGAAGACATTTGTGATTAAACCAAGGGATATTAATAGTTGCGCTGTTACATTATCTTCTTCTAGCAGAGACTACGATGAGTTAGTGGCAATACCAACAGTAACTGTAAATGTAAGCAAAGAAAATGCCACTCCACTCACTTTGAATACGGATTATTCTCTTTCCTCCAGTGGCAACTTTAAGACCCCAGGAAAGCATACTATTACAGTAACTGGACGAGGTAACTACAGAGGTAAAAAGATTTTATCCTATACCATCAATAAAGCTTCTAAGACATTAGCCTTTACGAAAAAGACACATAGTGTGAACTATGGAGATCAACCATTTACTATCTCATTATCCGCTTCTTCTGTAAAAATAGTTACCTATGCTTCCTCTAATACGAAAGTAGCAACAGTAGATAGTAAGGGTAAAGTAACGATAGTTGGAGCAGGAAAGGCAACAATTACAGCACTTTATAAGGGGGATAGCTGTTATAATGCTGCCAAAGCTTCCTATTTATTAACGGTTTCTAAAATCAACAATAGCATTACCGCCAGTAACGTAGTAAAGACAAGCTCTAGTAATACACAAACTTTCACTATAAAGCCTTACAACAAAGGAAAAGCTACATTAAGCTATTCCTCCAATAGTAAGTATGTCAGCGTAAAATCAGGAAAGGTGACTATCGCTAAGAACTTTGTTGGAACAGCTACGATTACAATTAAGGCTGCATCCAATACAAACTTCAATGCTGCAACTAAAACGATTACCATTACGGTGAATCTGGCAGGAACTAAGGTAGCATCCTTGAAATCACAGGGAAAGAATAAGTTCCTACTAAAATGGAGTAAAAACAAAACGGCATCTGGTTATGAGGTGCAGTATGCAACCAACAAGAAGTTTAGTAGGGCTACCACCAAGAAAGTAAGTAAATCATCTACTACAAGCT
>JAEZPG010000075.1 GCA_023413555.1 Bacillota bacterium
AATGTTAACAGATTTACCAAAGTAATGTGTAAATTTAAAAATCTATTATTCAATAGTACCAAAAATATATTTTATGTAAAAAATTTGTTGCATTTTAAAAGTAAAACGTATATTATTATGTACTAGACAGACAGATGTTCGCCACAGAAACACATTATATAAGTTAACCTTCTATATAGAGGGCTATTACATAGAATATTTGTCAAATAAAATGAGGTGAATAGAATGGATAAGTTAAAAGTCGGTATTCTTGGTGCAACCGGTATGGTTGGTCAAAGATTTATTGCATTGTTAGAAAATCATCCTTGGTTTCAAGTAACAACGGTGGCTGCCAGCCCAAGAAGTGCGGGGAAGTCGTATGAAGAGGCGGTAGGTGGCAGATGGAAGATGAGCACTCCTATGCCAGAGGCAGTGAAAAACATGATAGTGTTAAATGTAAATGATGTAGAACATGTAAGCAAGCAAGTAGATTTTGTATTTAGTGCTGTTGATATGACAAAGGAAGAGATTAAAGCTATTGAAGAATCATATGCTCAGACAGAGACTCCTGTAGTATCTAATAACAGCGCTCATAGATGGACTTCGGATGTACCAATGCTTGTACCTGAACTAAATCCAGAACATCTAGAGGTTATTGATGCACAGAAGAAACGCCTAGGTACTGAGAAAGGCTTTATTGTTGTAAAACCAAACTGCTCTATCCAAAGCTATACTCCAGCGTTACATGCGTTAAGAGAATTTAAACCTAAGACTGTGGTGGCAACTACTTATCAGGCAATTTCTGGCGCAGGAAAGAACTTTAAGGACTGGCCAGAAATGGAAGGTAATATCATTCCATACATTGGTGGAGAAGAAGAAAAGAGCGAGCAAGAACCTCTTAAAATTTGGGGTAAGGTAGTAGATGGTAAGATTATAAAGGCTGATGGGCCGGTTATTACTACTCAGTGCATCCGTGTTCCAGTTTTAGACGGTCATACTGCAGCTGTATTTGTTACTTTTGAGATAAAACCTACAAAAGAGCAGATTATTAAGGCTTGGAGAGAATACAAGGGTCTTCCACAGGAACTTAATCTTCCTAGTGCACCAAAACAGTTCATTCAGTACCTAGAGGATGACAATCGCCCTCAAGTTGCTTTAGATGTTAACAATGAAAATGGTTTTGGAATCTCCATGGGACGTCTTCGTGAGGATACCGTATTTGATTATAAATTTGTAGGACTTTCTCACAATACAGTACGTGGGGCAGCAGGAGGCGGAGTATTAACGGCTGAATTGCTATATGCGAAAGGATTAATAAGCGCAAAATAGAGTGTGACAAGACACACTTCTCTATAAAAAGCAAAGGATGGGAACTGATATAGACACATGTCAGTTCCCATCCTTTGCTTTTGAAATTAAGATTATGTATTTATTTGATGTCTTTAAGATAACGAATAAAGGAAACAGCATTTTCTTTTTGACTTGAATTATTTAAAATGCCTATATAAAAGGAATAGGAGTTTTCTGAATCCTTGTTGTGTTTGTACCATTCAGAATAATTGCTATAGACCGAACTGTTGTCTAAGCATACACCATAGGCATGCTCTATATTAGCGTCTTCATTTTGGTCATTGCTTGGTTCAGTGCTATCATCAGCCTGAATTCTTTTCTTTGTATAAAACAAGTCCTTTGTTAGATTGTCCAACTCTTCCTTAGATAATACTTCGGATAAATCGCAAAAGGCCCCATTTTTAGCGTAGTTACTAAAAACATCTTTATCAGCAATAATTACATCTAGGGTGCCAGTGGTTGCATAAACCGTAATTTGATTTTCTACAGTTCTATTCACTCGATCAAGGTCCATTATGAAACCATCTTGTATTGTAATGTCTTCTTTGTCTGGATTGAAGTCAATGAGCTTTCCAAAATCGTTAATTAAGGATTCAGTAGCTTCTTCACTATAGGCATCATTGATAGTTACCAATCGTAATACTACTTCGTCCTTTGGGATAATAAGCTTAATGATGAAGTACAAGACTACTGCAATCACGATACCACTAGCTAAGAAAGCTTTTAAATAGTAATCTTTTATGTATTGTAGTTTTTTCTTAAACGTTAAACTTTTAAACGTAACGATTTCTCGTTGAGGGGTACGCTTTTTATAAATGTTTGCATCCTTTCCTAATGCAGTATTCTTAGCCATATATTACACTCCTTTAGTATATTTAAGTAAGTATAACACAGGATGCAGGCATTGAAAAGCAAGTATATGTAAAAAAAAACTAAAATTTTTATAGAATTTAATATAAAACTGGTGTAAATCCTTGTTGCTTGTCTGTAGATTGAGAGAGTTATTGAGCATCACAAATGTTTTGAGAGAAAAGAAATCTGTCAATGCAATCTAAATAAAGATTAGACCATTGACAGATTCTTAGTTTTTGTATACAAATGATTAAGATATTGATAGTATGATAGCTATTCGATAGAATCCTTTTCAGCAGCTGAATCTGTACTTGTCTTTTCAGGAAGAATCGCAGCAAAGATAATACCAAGAATCGCAGCGATAGCAAGACCTGAGATAGAAAGGCCATCTGTGTTAGGGAGGATAACCTTGTCTACACCAATACCAAGTACCAAGATTAGAGAAGAAATCATTAAGTTTCTACTGTTAGACATATCAATTTTATGATTTATTAGGATACGTACACCAACGCTGGAAATCATACCAAATAACACGATGCTGATACCACCGCTTACTGCTGGTGGAACCTGTTGGATTATAGTCCCGAATTTACCAAAAACACCAAGAATTACTGCGAATACAGCTGCAATTCTTAAGCAGGATGGATCGTAGTTTTTTGTTACAGCAAGAACACCGGTGTTCTCACCATAAGTAGTATTAGCAGGCCCACCAAACAAACCTGCCATAGCGGTAGCCAAACCATCACCAATTAACGTACGATGTACACCAGGATTTGCAATGAAGTTCTTTCCAACAACAGCACCATTTGTCGTAATATCTCCAACATGTTCAATGATGGTAACAAGAGAAATAGGAGCAATTGCTAGGATGGCATCTAAGTCAAACTTAGGAAGCACTAGAAACTGGTCAAGAATGTGACTGTCAGTAAAGGATAGGAAAGAAGCATTATGGAAAGCATCTCCCCAGGATTTTGTATCAAGAATACCAAGAGGGATACATATTACATAACCTACAATTAATGCAATAAGAATTGGCATAAGATTAAGAAAACCTTTTGCAAAGACAGAAACTCCAATAATAATGAGTATTACCAGTGCGGCGACCAAGGCCTTCATCGGTACAAAAGTACCATTATTAACACTGTCTTTAAAAAATGCATTTCCAGTTGCACTGGTACATAGTCTAAGGCCAATCACAATAATCATTGGTCCGGTAACAATAGGTGGTAATATCTTTGTGACCTTCTGATAACCAATTATTTTTATTAATATAGCAAAAAGTACATAAATCAAACCAGCTATAATTATCGCACCTTTTACTTTGGCAAGATTGTCTAGATTAATGCTGGCATTACCAAGGTTGTCTCCGCCGTCCCAGAGAACATATTGAATGGCACCCATGAATGCAAAGCTGGAACCTAGGAATACAGGAACCTTTCGCTTTGTAACACCATGGAACAGCAATGTGCCTAGGCCTGCACATATTAACGTAAGAGAGGCATTTAAACCTGTTAACATAGGGACTAAAACTGTGGCGCCAAACATTGCAAGAACATGTTGAATACCCAAGAGAATTTTTTGACTAAAACTCTTTTCCATACAAAACCTCCACTTTATCTTATACTCATATTAAATTATCATATAATAGTATAAGGACTTAAAAGAGTTGAGTCAATATATATCAAATAAAATCAGCAGAACGGATTTATTAGAATATATAATGATATTTAGTAGAAGTGTGTCTGATTATTAGATAAAATGTTGAATGTGCTTAAATTTTGGCTACATTGCATATAATAAGATATTATTAAAGTTTATGGAGGACAATATGGGAAAAAAAGATGGAATAGGAAAGAGTAAAAACTTGGAGTTGCTTTATATGGCCCAGGAGGCTGTGTCCATTAAGGATTTGGAAAAAACACTTTTTGACAAATTGGAAGAGATTCATGTATGGCCTGAGATTGGTATTATGGAACTAAATATGCCTAGTGGTATCATCGCAGATGTTGAGACTTTGACAGAGTACATGGAAGAAGAGGAAGATTTAAAATTTATGAAGGAAAAACAAATTCAGAGTGTTTATGCTCTTACCGTAGCAGAAGAAGGTCTTAATGAGTTAATGGATTACGTGAAAATCTGGATTAAGGAATACGGTGGTTTACTTTGCTCCGACAGTGATGATTTTACTCCGATTTATATACAATAGGGGGAACCTGGTTCAGAGTATTTATAAAATTTCGTTAGAATTTCTGTATACAAAATAGTATAAGAATAGTATAAACGAAAATCTTTCAAAAAAGTTTCGAAATATCATATATAATAAACAAGTATAGTCTCTTATTTTTGTGAATCTCGCTGCTTGTAATAGAAAATAATGTATAATATAATAGGGTTATTGACAGAATAACATAGTATAATAAGTAACTTATACATATTTTCGTAAGTTTTCGTAACGAAGATTATTAAAGAAATAAGGGAGAGAAAGAATGAAATTTGGATATTTTGATGATTTGAACAAGGAATATGTTATTACTACACCTACTACACCATATCCTTGGATTAACTACCTGGGATCTCAAGAGTTTTTTACTATTATCTCTAATACCTCAGGTGGTTACAGCTTTTGTAAGGATGCGAAATTAAGAAGAATTACTCGGTATCGTTATAACAATGTTCCCCTTGATTTAGGTGGAGGTCATTACTTTTACTTATATGATAATGGGGATTTTTGGAGCCCAGGTTGGGCACCAGCAAAAAAAGAGCTAGATTTTTATGAATGTCGTCATGGTATGGGATATACTACAATCAATGGAAAGAGAAATGGAATTTCCACCAAAGTGACGTACTTTGTTCCATTAAACTATCATGGTGAGATTCAGAAAATTGTGGTAGAGAATGAGGCAGATACAAAGAAGAATGTTAAATTGTTCTCCTTTATAGAATGGTGTCTATGGAATGCAGATGATGATGATCGTAATTTCCAGCGTAACTTCAATACTGGAGAAGTAGAGGTGAAGGGCTCTGTTATTTATCATAAGACAGAGTACAAGGAACGTCGTAATCACTATGCGTTTTATTCTGTAAATGCTCCAATCAGTGGATTTGATTCTGATAGAGAGAGCTTTATCGGTACATACAATGGATTTACTGATCCTCAGGTGGTAGTAGAGGGCAAATCTAAAAACTCAGTAGCTGACGGGTGGTCTCCTTGTGCTTCTCATTGCATAGAGATAAACTTAGAGCCAGGGGAAAAGAAGGAACTTGTGTTTATCCTTGGATATGTAGAGAATCCGGTAGAGGAGAAGTGGGAGGCTAAGGGTGTAATCAATAAGAAGAAAGCCGAGGCCATGATTGATCAGTTTGCTACTGTAGAAGCTGTAGACAAAGCATTTGAAGAGTTAGTAGCTCATTGGGACAAGCTACTTTCCAAGTATACTGTCGAATCCGACGATAAGAAGTTAAATAGACAAGTAAATATCTGGAACCAGTATCAATGTATGGTTACATTTAATTTATCCAGAAGTGCATCCTATTTTGAATCAGGTGTTGGACGTGGTATGGGCTTTAGGGATTCCAATCAGGATTTACTTGGTTTTGTACACCAGATTCCTGACAGAGCAAGAGAGAGAATCATTGATTTAGCTTCTACTCAGTTAGAGGATGGTGGAGCATACCATCAGTATCAGCCATTGACTAAGAAGGGTAATGATGCGATTGGCGGTAACTTCAATGATGATCCATTATGGCTGATTTTAGCAGTAGTAGCTTACATAAAGGAAACCGGAGATTATTCCATTCTTGATGTAATGACTCCATTTGATAATGATATGAGTACTGCAACTCCATTAGCGGATCATTTAAAGAGAAGCTTTGACCATGTAATTCATAATATAGGACCTCATGGCCTTCCTTTAATTGGTCGTGCTGACTGGAATGACTGTCTGAATTTGAATTGTTTCTCTACAGAACCGGGAGAATCCTTCCAGACTTCAACCTCCAAGGATGGGCGTGTGGCGGAATCAGTATTAATTGCCGGTATGTTTACCAGCATTGGTGAAGAATATGCCAAGTTAATGGATAAGATTGGTAATAAAGAAGAAGCACAGAGAGCATTTACAGAGGTTGACAAAATGAGACAGGTTATCATGGAGCACGGTTGGGATGGAAAATGGTTTATTCGTGCGTATGATGATTTTGGTAGACCACTTGGTAGTGATCAGAATGAAGAAGGTAAGATATTTATAGAATCCCAGGGTTATTGTGTTATGGGTGGCTGTGGTCTTGAGGACGGTAAGGCTATTCAAGCCCTAGATTCTGTTGAAGAACGTCTGGGCACTAAGTACGGATTGGTTTTAAACAATCCTGCATTTACAAAATATTATGTTGAGTATGGTGAGATTTCAACATATCCTGGCGGCTATAAAGAAAATGCAGGTATTTTCTGTCATAACAACGCTTGGATAATGTGTGCAGAAGCAGTAGTAGGCCGGGGAGATAAGGCATTTGACTACTATACAAGAATTGCTCCTGCATATACAGAGGAGTATAGTGAAATTCATAGAACAGAGCCTTATGTATATTCTCAAATGGTTGCAGGTAAAGATGCAAAACGTTTTGGAGAAGCAAAGAATTCTTGGTTAACAGGAACTGCTTCCTGGAACTTTGTGGCAATCTCTCAGTATATCCTTGGTATCAAACCAGAGTATGATGGACTTATGATTGATCCAGTAATTCCGCATGACTGGGATGCATATAAGGTTACAAGGGAGTTCCGTGGAGATGTTTATAAGATTACAATTGAGAATCCAAAACATGTTTGTACAGGAGTAGCCAAGATGGTTGTTGACGGCAAGGAAGTTGCTGGTAACATTATCCCTGTAATCGGAGATGGAAAGAATCATGAGGTCTCAGTAGTATTAGGATAATGCTGAATAGGTGAGTGGATTCCAGCAGGGAGGAGGAATCCGCAAATTGTCAGGGAAGTGGATTTGCTGTCAAGACGTAGAGGGTGACAGTACGCTTCACTTATATAATGAAAAAGGAAGGATAACTGGTATAAAATCACATGCCATTATTCTTCCTTTTTGCTATACTAAAGATACCAGTGAGTGCATTAGGTCCCTAGAACAATAATTAGATGAGGAATTGATGAAAAACTGGATACTAAAAGGTTGCGTCATTTCATATTTCTCGCTACAATAACCATATATTAACCATTAATCCTACTATATTAGACAGCCAATTATGGCAGGAGGTCCTTATGAACATTAGGAAAGAAGTAGAAAAAAGAAGTAATTACATGATACGATTAAGAAAGCATTTTCATAAATATCCGGAGCTAAGTGGTCAGGAATATGACACCTCGAAGAGGATTCGGGAAGAGCTAGACAACATGGAGATTCCATACGTAGTAGCAGGGGAGACAGGTGTGATAGGCTTGGTTGGTCATGGAGAGCATGTCATAGCACTGCGTGCCGATATGGATGCGTTACAGATACAGGAAAAGACAGAGGTTGGCTACCGCTCCGTGTATGATGGAATTATGCATGCTTGTGGTCATGATGCGCATATGGCTGCTTTACTTGGGGCAGCCGATATTCTAAAAACATTTGAGAATGAGTTAAACTGCACGGTAAAACTTATTTTTCAACCTTCAGAAGAAAATTGTATGGGAGCAAGGATGATATGCGAATCCGGACAAATTGATGATGTAGAAGAGATATATGGACTTCATGTATTTGGGGATATTCCTTGTGGGAAGATTTCTATTCAGGCTGGGCCAAGAATGGCAGCTTCCGATATATTTAAAATAAATATTCATGGACGTTCTGGTCATGCTGGAAAGCCACAACAGTGTGTGGATGCTACAGTTGTTGGTGCTGCTACGGTATTAAACCTGCAGTCCATTGTCAGTAGGGAAATGGATCCCTTGCATCCCGCAGTAGTAACTGTTGGCAAGCTTCAAAGTGGAACGACTCATAATATTATTTCTGGGGAAGCTTACATAGAGGGTACTGCCAGAACCTTCGCCAATGAGGATGGTAGGCACATTGAGCAATCTGTAAAGCGGATTGTAACCAACACAGCAGAGACCTATAATACCACGGCAGTAATCAATTATCAAAGGTCTCTTCATCCTGTAGTGATGAATGACAAAGCTCTTTCAGAGAAAGCCTTAAAGTCAGCTGAGAAGATATTTGATAAAGAGAATATTGTGGATATTCCAAAAATGTTTTTAGGAGAAGATTTTTCTGTCTATCAGCAACAGATTCCGGGAGTATTTGCATTTGTGGGAGCAGGCAATGAGTCTATGGGTAGGGCCTATCCAAACCATCATAATTGTTTTAACATTGATGAAAAAGCGGTGCTTAATGCTACCATGCTATACTTGACATTTGTTGGGCAGTAGGTGTAATTGGAATTATGGTCTTAATGTACAGAACAAAACAAGAAGTACGTATGGTTTCGTATAAAATGATAAAATCATATAATATGTTATTCGTTGGTTGACATAAACGCTTTAGTATGCTAATATAATAAAGCAACAATACATAATTATAACTAAATGGTTAAATAGAGGAGGACGAATGATGAAAAAAATTACTCAAATATTAGCACTTATGCTAGTATGTGTTATGGTGTTGGCTTCTTGTGGAAGTAAAGGAAGTGGATCCAATAAAACAAACGAAAGTAGCAAGGATACTTCTTTAGAGTATGTGCAAAATAATAAGAAACTTGTTTTAGGATTGGATGCGTCTTTCCCACCAATGGGCTTTAAGGATGCAGATAACAATATCGTTGGCTTTGATATAGATCTTGCCAAAGAGGTATGTAAGAGAATGGGTATTGAACTCATATTACAGCCAATTGACTGGAAGGCCAAGGAGATGGAATTGAAGAATAAGAATATCGATTGTATCTGGAATGGTTTAAGTTATTCCAAAGACAGGGATGAGTCCATGACTTTAAGTAAATCCTATATGGGAAATACTCAAGTTGGCGTAGTTCTAGCAGACAGCAGTATTAATTCTTTAAAAGATTTGGCAGGTAAGACAGTAGCTGTACAGAATGGTTCTACTGCAGCTGAAGTAATGGAAGGTCAAAAAGAGATTACTGACTCCTTGAAAGAGATGTTAAAGGTTGCAGATAATGTAAAGGCTATGATGGACCTTGAAATAGGTGGTTCAGATGCTGTGGTTATGGATGAAGTAGTTGCTCGCTATTACATGGAAAAGAATGAAGGCAAGTACAAATTATTATCTGACAGCCTGGCAGATGAGGAATATGTGATTGGATTCAGAAAAGGTGACAAAGCATTATGCGCCGAAGTGGAAAAACAGTTAAAGGCAATGAAGGAAGATGGAACATTAGTTAAGATTAGCACAACCTGGTTTGGTTCTGATGTTACAACTATTCAGTAAAGCAGAAGGAAAGATTGCTGTACACTTTTAGTGATACAGCTTTTTTCTTACTATATAATACGTAGTTACATAGTAGCAGGAGGAAAATATGTCACAGGAAGAAATAATGAGTTTGATTAAAAATATGTTAGTGATATCTGGCGAGACAGGGAAAATCTTTCTTTTAACGCTAGTGTTTTCACTACCACTTGGCTTACTTGTATGTTTGGGACGTATGTCCAAGCTGGTTATCATAAGCTGGCCGATACGTTTCTTTTTGTTGATTATGAGAGGAACACCGTTAATTTTACAATTATATGTATGTTTTTATGGATTACCATTTTTTAGTCCCCTTAAGTTTGATAGATTTACAGCAGCGCTCATAGCTATGTCCTTAAATTATGCAGCTTATTTTGCTGAGATTTATCGATCTGGTCTGGAATCTATGCCAAAGGGACAAAAGGAAGCTGCAGAGGTTTTAGGATTTACCAAAAATCAAACGTTTTTTAAGATCACCTTACCGCAGGTAATCAAGAGAATTCTTCCACCTATGAGTAGTGAGTTTATGACTCTGGTAAAGGATACTGCATTAGTATCAGTTATCGGAGTTGCAGAGATTTACCAATTAGCCACAGAAAATATGAGTTTTACAGGTAGCATGCTACCGATAGCCTTGGCAGGACTTTTCTATCTGATTATGAATAGTATTGTAGCTCGCTGCTTCTATGTGGCAGAGAAAAAGCTAAGCTATTATCAATAGGAGGAGACCAATGAATGCAATTGAAATTAATAATCTAGTGAAAAGTTTTGGACACTTAGAAGTGTTGAAAGATATTAATCTTGTAATAAAACCGGGAGAGATTGTTTCCATTATTGGTTCCTCAGGTTCTGGAAAATCCACCCTTCTTCGTTGTTTAACCAGATTGGAGACCATTAATGGAGGAAGAATAAGTATAGCCGGAATGCAAATGGTAACCACAACGGATGGCAAAGTTTCCTATGCAGATAAAGATACCCTACTTAAAATTCGCTTAAAGACAGGGTTGGTTTTTCAAAGCTTTAACTTATTTCCCCATTATTCTGTATTAAGGAATATTACGGAAGCTCCAATTCATGTGGTAGGTAAGGATAAGCTGACAGCTGAAAAAGAAGCTATGGAATTACTGAACAGATTAGGTCTGGAAGATAAGATGGACTGTTATCCATATCAGCTATCTGGTGGACAGTGCCAACGTGTTTCCATTGCCAGAGCCCTTGCGCTGCAACCAGACATCTTGTTTTTTGATGAGCCAACCTCAGCCTTGGATCCAGAATTGACCGGTGAAGTATTAAAGGTAATCAAGTCTTTAACTACACTTAATATGACGATGGTGATTGTTACCCATGAAATGAGCTTTGCCAGAGAGATTTCTGATCGTGTGATTTTTATGGATGAAGGCGTTGTCGTGGAGGACGGAACTCCAGACGAAGTTTTCTCTTCAAATAATGAAAGAACGAGAAGTTTCTTAGGAAAATTCATGGATTAATTAAGAAACATATCAATTTCCCCTTGTATTTTTTTGGTAGGAAAGGTATTATAAATTCGACAATGTTAATGAGAGAATATTATTTCGTGGAGGGAAACATGAAAAAACATGCTTACAGATTACTTTCCCTTCTGTTACTTGTAAGTTCTATTACACTGAGTAGTTGCTCAGGTGATAAGAACAATAACAAGCAGAATGGGGAAACTCCAAGTAGCGATAATATGTCTCAGGAACCTACCTACGGGGGTGACGTAGTAGTAGGGATTCAACAGGATTTAGACAGTCTTGACCCAC
>JAEZPG010000082.1 GCA_023413555.1 Bacillota bacterium
TAATAAAAGGGGATCCGGAGTTTAAGAAATATCTTATAGTACAAAAGTATGATAAGGAATTGGAGGATCTTGAAGTAAAGTATGGTCTGCCGGATGGACGACTGTATGTAGCTTATTGTGATGGGATGTTAGCAGGTTGTATTGGCTTCTTAGAAAATAGACGATGCTAATTGTGAAATGAAGCGCCTGTATGTGAGACCGGAGTTTAGAGGAAATCACCTGGCACAGATACTGATTGATCGAATCTTAAAAGAGGCAAAGACAATTGGGTATTCCTTTATGTTACTAGATACCTTACCATTTTTGCAAAGTGCAATTTACCTTTATAAAAAATATGGTTTTTATGAAATTGATTGTTATAATAACTGTCTAATGAGTTCAGCAGTCTATATGAAACTGAATTTATAACACTTAAGTGGGATTCATTGAGGAGGAATTGATTATATGATAGGAGAATCGAGATATCTGGGAAAATGTCTAGGTAAAAGATTGTACTTAAACTAATTAAAGTTACATTCGTCAGTGTTGCGCCTCTGTCCTTATATACGGTAGTGCGGCGAAGGAGAAGTATTAAATTTCAAAGGAAGGGTTGCCTAGATAAAGAGGTGGTTAAAGAGGTCGGTTAAAGACCTCTAGATAAAGATACATATCAAAAAAGTATTGTATACTGGGAAAATAATGATATAATTAATAAAAAATGTAATTTTATATAAATATAATACTGATTATGATTAGAGCAACGATGTAGGATTATATAAGGTATAATAGTTGGAGGGGAAGCAATGAAGAAAAGATATGTTACTGTAGTATTATTAGTTATTTTTATAATCAATGTAATTCCTACTATGCAGCAAAATGTAAATGCATATACTTATGAACAATGGACCGGTGAAGATATTCCAATTGATGATACAGAAGAACCCTATACAATTGGTGATTGGCTATGCCAAGATACAGGAGGAGATAATGAAGTAGTCCTTATGGGGTATATTGGTACGGAGACTAATATAAGAATACCTAGTAAACTGAAAGAAAAGAATGTTACTGAAATAGACGAATTTCGTTTAAAACGTCCGGAAAAAGTTAAATCCATCGCGATTCCAAGTAGTATTAGAATTATCCGTGATAGTGGATTTTCGGACGCTAAATATTTGGAAAATATTATTGTGGATGTTGATAGTATCGATTTTTCTTCTGTAGATGGGGTATTATTTAATAAGCAAAAAACGAAGTTACTTTGTTATCCACAAGCCAAAATGGGTAGTAATTATAGCATTCCAAATAGTGTTACTGGTATTTGTTCGAATGCTTTTATAGATAACAAAAATCTGTCGTCCATAACTATTCCAGACAGTGTTACATCTATTTTATACGGTGCATTTCGTGGTATGAAAAATCTGTTGTCCATAACTCTTCCAAATAGTATTACGTCTTTATCATGGGATTTGTTTGAAGATTGTAAAAAGCTTAATTCGGTTGTGCTCCCAGATAGTTTAACAAAAATCTATGACGATGCTTTTGCAAGGTGTACAAGTCTTAGTAGTATTACTATACCAGATTCTGTAGAACTCATTAGGCTTGGAGCATTCAGAGGATGTAAGAAGCTAAATTCAGTCAATATTCCAGAAAAGGTTACTAAACTAAGTCCATATGTATTCGAAGGATGTAGTAGTCTTAAAACAATAAACCTTCCAAACAGTATTACAAGTATAGAACGTGCTGCCTTTAATGGGTGTACTAATCTAACTGGTATTGTTATACCATATGGTGTTACAACATTAGAAGAAAGCTCATTTGAAGGTTGTAGTAGTCTCACCTCTATTAGTCTTCCAAGTAGTATTAGAAAAATAGGTGATAGAGTATTTGCTAATTGTATAAAACTTTCCGTAATTAACATTCCAGAGTTAGTTAATACAATTGGAAAGGATGTCTTTAAAAATTGTAAGGGTTTAGGTTATATTAGTGTAAGTACTAGTAATACAAAATACTCTTCGGTAAGTGGTATATTGTTTAATAAAGCAAAAACATCTATCATAACTTATCCCCAAAATAAGAAGAATACAAGATTCGTGATTCCTAATACTGTGAAAATAATTGAAGAGAGCGCTTTTGAGGACTGCAGATTCCTTAAAACAATTACGTTACCAGTTAAATTGGAGTATATTAGAGATACTTCATTTAAGAATTGTAGTGGAATTACTTCAATAAGTATTCCAGATACTGTTAAAAAAATAGGTGTAGATGCTTTTATTAATTGTAATAAACTTGTAAGTATAAATGTTGATAAGAAGAATGCTGTCTATAGTTCAAAGGCAGGAGTGCTATTCAACAAAAAGAAAACCACACTTATTATTTATCCTAGCAGTAAAAAGGATACCACCTATAACATACCAAGCACTGTAAAACAAATTAGTAGAAGAGGATTTAGAAATTGTTATAATCTTAAAAAAGTAATTTGTCCAGAGAAATTGGACTCTTTTAATCAAGGTTACGCTTTTGATAGTTGTAAGAACTTAACCTCTATTTCTTTTTCTTCTAAGTTATATTGGATCGAACCTTATACGATTAATAACTGTACCAGTTTAAAAAGCATCCATATTCCAAGTAAAGTCTCAGCTGTATTTACCAATGCATTTGTTGGTTGTACTAAGCTAAGTAAAATTACTGTTGATAAAAAGAATAAAAAGTTTTCTTCCAGTAATGGTGTGTTATTTGATAAAAAGAAAACAAGAATTCTAATTTACCCATCGGGTAAAAAGGATAAAAAATATATGATTCCAAGTACAGTAGTAGATGTTCGTAGATATGCATTTAGAGGAGCTAGGTATCTGGAAACAGTTATCATTCCAAATAAAACAAAGAGCGTGGGAGAATATGCATTTTCTTATTGCCCTAAATTAAGAACTGTAGTTATGCCTAATTCATTAAGAACTATTGAATCTGGAATAACAAAACAATCTAAGTTGGCTACCTTATATATACCTAATAATGGATTTATTCGGTCTTATGCAGAATTTGAAAAAATTCCGTTTAAAATTATAGCATCAAAAATAACGATAAAAGCAAGTACAAAAACACTAAAGGTTGGAAAGTCATTGTCTTTAAAAGCTATATTAAAGCCTACCAATGCAGTTGATGTTATAAAATGGAAGGTATCAAATAAAAAGAATGCTATAATATCAAGCAAAGGTGTTGTGAAAGGACTCAAGCCAGGGAAAGTTACAATTACCGCCTATACGATAGGTGGTTATCAGGCTAAGATTACATTAACAATTAAGAAGTAAGATATTGTAAATAGAAACTAAGCTATATAAAAGAGAACTACCTCTGTAACCATATACAATCGTCACAGTGATAGTTCTTTCTTTATGGATAAATCACCTAATATGTTGTAATGATTTGCTATATTGCGAATGAATATGTTATGATTAATCGTGTAGTTAACTTTAAGTAGGGGCGAACTGGCATGGGATGATGGAGGGACGCATTTATTATGGTAATTAAGAAATTGATAGAGGATTTTTCCATCTGTAAGGTAAAGGACCTTAGTGAGGTCAATTTAAATGATAAATTCTGCTTTGTTGGAAAGACAGATGAGGAACTTAGTGTGGTTTGTTTAAGCAATCAGGTTCCAGGTAATGTGACAGAAAGAGATGATGGCTGGAAGGCCATGAGAATTCAGGGTGAGTTAGATTTTTCGCTGATTGGAATCTTATCAAAGATATCTGGGATTTTGGCAAATGAAAAAATTGGGATTTTTGCAATTTCTACGTATAATACGGATTATATTCTGACGAAGGCTGAAAATTATGAGAGAGCATTAGTGGCTCTAAAAGAGGCTGGATATGAGATTGAGGTCTATGAAATAAGCATTTAAAAAACTGAAGGTGAAGACTATGCATTTTGTAACTGCAAATAGAATCCTCTCGGCAAAGAATGGGATGAATATCTATAGGGGCTGCACCCATGGGTGTATCTATTGTGATACCCGTTCTACTTGCTATCAGATGAATCATCGATTTGAGGATATCGAGATAAAGGAAAATGCCCCTGACCTTTTGGAGCAGGCAATCAGGAGAAAACGAAAGAGATGTATGATTGGCACCGGATCCATGAGTGATCCCTATATGCATTTTGAGGAGAAGCTTAAGCTAACCAGAAGATGCTTAGAGATAATTGATGCGTATGGATTTGGACTTGCGATTCTGACTAAATCGAATCGCATTCTGAGAGACCTGGAATTACTTAAGAGTATTAACAAGAAGGCGAAATGTGTAGTTCAGATGACATTAACTACCTATGATGAGGACTTATGTAAGGTTCTTGAGCCAGACGTTTGTAGTACTCGAGAACGGTTTGAGGCCTTAAAGATTCTTCGAGATAATGGAATACCCACAGTAGTCTGGTTCAGTCCTGTGTTACCATTTATTAATGATACCGAGGAGAATCTTATGGGAATTCTTGATTATTGTTTCGAAGCAGAAGTGAAAGGTATCATTTGTTTTGGGATTGGGACTACCATGCGAGAGGGTAGCAGGGAGTATTTTTATCAGGCCCTTGAACAACATTTCCCTGGAATGAAGGAAAGATATATTGAAAAGTTTGGGAATAACTATGTACGTAATAGTGATAACAATGATTCTCTTATGCGACTTTTTCATACCTATTGCGAAAAACATAGAATATTGCATAAGCCTGACAAGGTTTTTGAATATCTTCAAGAATTGCCAGAGGAATATGAACAACTTAGTTTATTCTAATTAAATATGAAAGTCTCTCGGCGGATTTCTCTACTTGATTTGTATAGAGATTGTAAATCAGAGATTTTTTGTATCTGAACAAAGCATGAAGCATACGGCAGTTACCTGTGGACTTGGCCAAATTGGGAAAAGCAGCGGATGGATCCGTTAATCAGAAGTATTAAAAAAGGACCTCATTTGACTGAAGTCCTTCTTTCTCTATTTCTTTTACATGTCTCTTTCTTTTACAAATTCTTCAATTAATCGTTTCACATCATCAGTACATCTACGACAACCTCTGGAGACATTTGTTTTCTCTTGTACCTCCTCAAAGGTAGTTGCACCATCTTGTACAGCCCTATAGATATCGCCATTTGTAACTTTCATGCAAAAGCAAACTTTTTTATCCAAGTTCATTAATAATTCTCCTTTAATATAGATATCGTGTAAAATAATTATAGTAATCATTACTGATATTTGCAAGTGTATATTTTGTTAAGAATAGAAAAGATTGGCTTTTGCATATTGATGAGAAAAAATTAAAAACAGTAAGTAAAATTGTATAAATAGACAAAATTAACTTATTAGATATTAATAATGCTAAAAAAGTATTGCTTATATTTTAGTCTAAGTTATAATTAAGGTGTGTTTTACATAAGAAATCAAACGTAAGATAAAAGTAGTATAAAATTAAAAATAAAATTGAAGAATAGGTGGTAGGGACATGAACAAGTTAGATATGTTGTACGAGGGAAAAGCAAAAAAAGTGTTTAAGACTGACGTAGATAATGTTTACATAGTAGATTATAAGGATGACGCTACTGCATTTAATGGCTTGAAAAAGGGTACTATTGTTGGTAAAGGCGTTGTCAATAACCGTATGTCCAATTTCATGTTTAAGATGCTGGAAAAGGAAGGTATTCCTACTCACTTTGTAGAAGAATTGAGTGATAGAGAGACAGCTGTAAAGAAGGTTGACATTGTACCACTTGAAGTGATTATACGTAATATTGCAGCAGGAAGTTTTTCTAAAAAACTTGGAATAGAAGAAGGGAAGAAGCTTCTTTGTCCTACGTTAGAGTTTAGCTATAAAGATGATGAACTTGGTGATCCAATGATTAATGATTACTATGCCATGGCCATTGGAGTTGCTACCAGAGAAGAAATTGATCGTATTACTGAACTTACTTTTAAGATAAATGAAGTAATGTGTAAGTATTTCCTCACTGTAGGAATCGAATTAGTTGATTTTAAGATCGAGTTTGGCAAGACTACTGATGGTCAGATTGTACTTGCAGATGAGATTTCACCTGATACTTGTAGATTATGGGATGTAAACACCCATGATAAACTAGACAAGGATCGTTTTAGAAGAGATATGGGTGGTGTAGAAGATGCTTATCTTGAAGTCGCCAAACGTATTGGAATTCTATAAAAAGTAAAATGTACTGGGCTGTCGCAAGGGACTCTCACTGAGATATGGCGACAGCCTCTTTCACTTCTTGAATAGTGACAGTTGGTATGATAGTATATAATCAGATTTGAAGATAGAAAGGGTTTGCCATGAGTAGCATAGTAAGTGATTTTATTCCAGACGAACTTCATGAAGAATGTGGGGTCTTCGGTATCTATGATTTTGATGGAAATGATATAGCGTCTTCCATTTATTACGGTTTATTCTCCCTTCAACACAGAGGACAGGAGAGTTGTGGAATCGCAGTCAGTGATACAGAGGGACCTAAGGGAAAGGTTCGCTCCTGTAAAGGGATGGGGCTTATCAATGAAGTGTTTACCCCGGAAGCATTGACAGAACTTCATGGTGATATTGGCATTGGCCATGTTAGGTATTCAACAGCAGGAGCTAGTTGTGCCGAGAATATACAACCATTGGTTTTAAATTATGTAAAAGGTACGTTAGCTCTTGCTCATAATGGTAATTTGATTAATGCACTTGAATTAAGAGAAGAATTAGAATATACAGGCGCTATCTTTCAGACAACAATTGATACTGAAGTGATCGCCTATCATATAGCTCGAGAGAGACTGAAGACAAAAAATGTCGAGGATGCAGTGTATAATGCAATGGGAAAGTTATCTGGGGCGTATTCCCTGATTGTTATGAGCCCACGTAAGTTGATTGGAGCAAGAGATCCATTTGGCTTTCGGCCACTTTGTATTGGGAAACGTGACAATGCATATATTCTGGCAAGTGAAAGCTGTGCTTTAGATGCAGTAGGTGCAGAATTTGTTAGAGATGTGCTACCAGGGGAAATTGTTACTATTTCCAAGGAAAAGGGGATTAAGTCTAATACAGCTCTATGTCAAAAGAAAAAGGCAAAATGTATCTTTGAATATATTTATTTTGCAAGACCAGATAGCTATATTGATGGAATTAGTGTATATAATTCTAGAATTATGGCTGGTAAGATTCTTGCCCAGACTCATCCGGTTAATGCAGATATTGTAGTAGGAGTTCCTGACTCTGGTAATGCAGCAGCCTTAGGCTTTGCCTTGGAATCTGGAATTGAGTTTGGTATGGCTTTCGTGAAAAACAGCTATGTAGGAAGAACATTTATTAAGCCAAAACAGGCTGTCAGGGAGTCTGCAGTTAAGATTAAATTAAATGTATTAAAAGAAGTAGTACGAGGGAAGCGTGTGGTTATGATCGATGATTCTATTGTCCGTGGTACTACCAGCGAGCGCATCGTTCGGATGTTAAAGCAGGCTGGCGCTACTGAAGTACATGTAAGAATCAGTTCACCACCATTTTTATACCCATGCTATTTCGGAACCGACGTACCTTCCTGTGATCAATTGATTGCCCACAACAACAGTATAGAAAAAATATGTGAAATGATTGGAGCAGACAGTTTAGGTTATCTGGATGGAGAACGTCTTAGTGAATTAGTGGAAGGGGATCACGGTTATTGTGATGCTTGTTTCTCAGGTAAATATCCGGTGGGCCCTCCAAAGGGTGATATTCGCGGAGAATATGAATGTTAAAAAGATATAATTTAGCCAGTTGTAAAAAATTGAAATAATATGTTGAATAAGAAAATTAGATTACTTAAGGAGGTCCAAATGAGTAACGACAAATATGTAAGTCCTTTTTCAGAACGTTATGCCAGCAAGGAGATGCAATATATCTTTTCTCCTGATATGAAGTTTAAAACATGGAGAAAGCTTTGGGTTGCTTTAGCAGAAGTAGAACGCGAGCTAGGAATAAATATTAGTAAGGAACAGATTGCAGAGTTAAAGGAACATCAGAATGATATTAACTATGATGTGGCCAAGGAAAGAGAAAAAGTTTGCCGTCATGATGTTATGAGTCATGTATATGCGTATGGGCTACAATGCCCTAAAGCGAAAGGAATCATTCACCTAGGTGCAACTTCTTGCTATGTTGGGGATAATACAGATATTATTGTTATGTCTGAAGCTTTAAAATTGGTGAAGAAGAAATTAGTAAATGTTATTGATGAATTAGGTCGATTTGCTATGGAGTATAAAGACCTTCCTACCCTTGCGTTTACTCATTTTCAACCGGCACAGCCTACTACTGTAGGAAAAAGAGCAACACTATGGATACAGGAACTTGTTTTGGATTTAGAGGATCTGGACTATGTTCTGAATAATATGAAATTGCTTGGATCAAAAGGAACCACTGGAACTCAGGCAAGTTTCTTAGAGTTATTCGATGGTGATTATGACAGAGTGAAAAAAGTAGATCCAATGATTGCAAAGAAACTGGGCTTTAAGGATTGTGTGTCTGTATCCGGACAGACCTACAGCCGTAAAATTGATACCAGAGTGGTAAATGTATTAGCAGGAATTGCAGCTAGTGCTCATAAGTTTTCTAACGATATCCGTCTACTTCAGCATTTGAAGGAAGTGGAAGAGCCATTTGAGAAAGGGCAGATTGGTTCTTCAGCTATGGCATATAAGAGAAATCCTATGAGAAGTGAGAGAATTGCATCTCTTTCCCGCTATGTTATGGTGGATGCATTAAATCCAGCCATTACCTCTGCTACCCAGTGGTTTGAGAGAACCTTAGATGATTCTGCGAATAAACGTATTAGTATAGCAGAAGCCTTTCTTGGAATTGATGGTATCTTAGATTTATATTTAAATGTGGTTGACGGCTTAGTAGTTTATCCAAAGGTCATTAATAAGCATCTTATGGCAGAACTGCCATTTATGGCCACTGAGAATATTATGATGGATGCTGTAAAAGCAGGTGGAGATCGTCAAGAGCTTCATGAGAAGATCCGTACACTTTCCATGGAAGCTGGTAAGAATGTAAAGGAAAATGGTTTAGATAACAATCTTCTGGAATTAATTGCTGCAGATCCTTCCTTCAATATGACGATAGCAGATCTTAAAAACACCATGGATCCTAAGAAATATATTGGTTGTGCCAACAGACAGGTTGAGGATTTTATGGCTCATGTGGTATATCCAATTCTTGAGGAGAACGTGGATTTGCTTGGATTAAATGTTGAGATCAACGTATAAATATAACTTAAAACATGATATTATAAAGAGGGTGCTAATAGTCTAATGTGGCTAATAGCACCTTTTACTTTAGTTGTAAACTAGAGGGATAAAGAGTATTTTTGGTAGAATTATAATGATATAATTTATCTTGTATCAATTTGAAAACAAAAGTGCAACCATACTCTTTTTTTAACGGGATATATAAGGAAGGGACAAATGGAGGTGAGTGAATGGAAGATTATCAAATTGTAGATTTATACTGGGACAGAGACGTGTCTGCCATTGAAGAAACAGAAAAAAAGTACAGTCGCTATCTTACAAAGATAGCATACAATGTTCTTTCCAATCAGGAGGATAGTATGGAATGCGTGAATGATACTTATCTAAAGGCTTGGAATGCCATACCACCTCATAAGCCGGTAGTTCTTTCAACTTTTTTAGGAAAGATTATTAGACAGATATCCATTGATACCTATCGAAAACGGAATAGTCGAAAACGCCAGGGTTCTCAGTATACCCTGTCTCTTAATGAACTTGAGGAATGTATCGGAAGCAGCAATACTCCTCAAGAGAACTTGGAATTGCAAGCTCTAGCAGATGCAATTAGTACATACCTTCGAACCTTATCGAAGGAATCCCGTAATATTTTCATTTGTCGATATTACTATTTAGACTCCATTCGGGACATTGCAGATTATTATCAAGCTAGCCAGTCCAAGATTAAGAGTAATTTGTTCCGTTCAAGAAACGGCTTAAAAGCATATCTAGAAAAGGAGGGCATGATATGAAAAAAGAGGAAATCAGTGAGGCAATGGGACTAATTGATGAGGAGTTAATTAAAGAAGTTGACAATACTCGTGTGATAAGAAGACGAAAAAAGTATTTTTGGAAGGTAGGAGTTGCTGTAGCCGCCAGCATTAGTCTTTTAACTATGGGAGTACTAACTAGAGACAGTCAGCCAGTTAAAGCCTATGTAATTAAAGAAGCAGAATATCCGACAATGTTACAATATCCAGAGGAGAAGAACTTTATAGATAAAAAAACGGGACAGATGAATTACGATGCCTTTCATGCTCAAGAAGAAAAATGGGCAAGTGCATCTCATGATAGACTAAAGCAATATGATGTGAATAATGAAGGATTGGAGCAATTTCTACTAAGTTCCACTCGTCAGTTTTTGTCTGATGAGAAGGATAACAATCTGGTATACTCTCCTCTTAATGTATATATGGCTTTATGTATGCTGGCTGAGGTCAGTGATGGAAACAGTCGAGATGAGATACTGAAAGTTCTTGGGGTGGATAGTATTGATAAGGTGAGATCTCAAGCATCTAATCTTTGGAACGCTAATTATTGTGATGATGGTGTAACCACCAGCATATTGGCAAACTCCATCTGGTTAAATGAGAAAGTTAGCTTTAATAAGTCTACTATGAATACGTTGGCAGAAAATTATTATGCTTCTTCCTATCAAGGAGAAATGGGATCCGAGAACTTTAATAAAATTTTTCAGGACTGGTTAAATGATCAGACGGGTGGGTTATTAAAGGAACAAGCAAAGGGAGTAAAGCTAACTCCAGGAACTATCATGGCTCTTACTTCTACCGTATATTTTAAAGGAAAATGGAATTCGGTGTTCAACAAAAATGAAACGAAAGAGGGAATCTTCCATGCTACCAAAGGGGATCTCACCTGTGATTTCATGCATATGAGCATGCAAAATGACTACTACTATGGAGATGGTTACTCAGCAATAAAAAAGGATTTTGAAAATGGAGAAGCAATGTGGCTTATTTTACCGGATAAAGGAATAGCTCCATATGATTTGATACAAAATGGAACTACTGTTAATTTGCCAATAAAAGGTGGAGACAGCAAACATTTAGTAGTGAATTTGTCCATGCCAAAGTTTGATGTAGCATCTGATATGAAGCTAAAGGATGGGCTAAAAGCACTGGGTATTAAGGATGTGTTTGATCCCAATTTATCCGATTTTACACCTATGACGAAAGACGCTGAGAATATCTTCGTTTCAGAGGCCAATCATGCAGTAAGAGTACAGGTAGATGAGGAAGGCTGTAAAGCTGCAGCATACACTGTGCTAGGATTGACTGGAGGTGCTATGCCTCCTGAAGAGGAAATTGATTTTGTCCTTGACCGTCCGTTTATATTTGTGATTACAAGTAAGTCCAATACACCACTCTTTACAGGTATTGTAAATCAACCATTAGAATAAAGAGGGAATGATCCACTTTATTGTATTTAAGGAAAATACTAACAGTTGAAAAAAAGACATACTCTTTGTATAATTAAGACATAATAATATACATGGTGTGTTACTGGTATGCAGGCATTAACTATGAAAATTCTTATTATCATAAGGATATTTATAGGTAATGCCTTTATTGTGCTTTCCTATAAGTTATTCTTCAAATGAAAAAGGAGATATGTTTATGAAAGAGAAAGTTTTTGGTATCTTACAACGTGTAGGTAGATCCTTCATGTTACCAATTGCCATCTTACCGGTGGCAGGTTTATTTCTTGGTATAGGTGGTTCTTTTACCAACCAGACTATGATTGAAACCTATGGATTATCTAAGATTCTAGGTGAGGGAACTGTACTTCATACTCTTTTAACCGTATTAAATGCATGCGGAAATATTGTATTTGCAAACCTTCCGATTTTGTTTGCCATGGGTGTAGCCATTGGTATGGCAAAGAAGGAAAAAGAGGTTGCAGCTCTATCTGCAGCCATTGCTTATTTTATCATGCATTCAGCGATTAATGCCATGATTGAAATTCGTAACCTGGCAGAAGTGTTGCCATCTGGTTCCATTGCCTCAACAGTAGGTATTGAATCTCTACAGATGGGTGTATTCGGTGGTATTATTGTAGGCCTTGGTGTCGCATCACTGCACAACCGATTCTACAAAATTGAGCTACCACAGGTTTTAAGTTTCTTTGGTGGTACAAGATTCGTACCAATCATTAGTGCAGTTGTTTATTTATTTGTTGGTATCTTAATGTCCTTTATCTGGCCATCTGTGCAAAATGGTATTTATGCCTTAGGTGATCTGGTTATGCGAAGCGGCTATGCCGGAACTTGGGTATATGGTTTCTTAGAAAGAGCGTTAATTCCATTTGGTCTTCATCATGTATTTTATCTACCTTTCTGGCAAACAGCTGTTGGTGGAACTGCCATGGTTGGTGGACAATTAATCGAAGGTGCACAGAATATCTTCTTTGCTGAATTGGCAGATGGTTCGATTACTAGATTTAGTGTAGAAGCTACTCGTTTTATGTCTGGTAAGTTCCCACTTATGATTTTTGGTCTCCCTGGTGCAGCATTTGCAATGTATCGCTGTGCTAAACCGGAAAAACGTAAAATTGCTGGTGGTTTATTATTATCTGCAGCCCTGACGGCAGCCTTAACCGGTATTACAGAACCTATTGAATTTACCTTCCTGTTTGTAGCTCCTGTTTTATATGTCATTCACTGTGTATTTGCCGGCCTTGCTTATATGTTTATGCATATATTCAATGTTGGTGTCGGTATGACCTTCTCAGGCGGTATTATTGACTTAACCTTATTTGGTATTCTTCAGGGAAATGCAAAAACAAACTGGATTTGGGTTGTTATTGTCGGTATTGTTTATTTTGTTGTATATTACTTCTTATTCTCTTTCTTAATAAAGAAATTTGACTTCAAGACTCCTGGTCGCGAAGAGAGAGAAGGAGATATTAAGCTTTATACTAGAGCAGATGTAAATGCTAAGAAAGGACAGGCTGGTGCAAAAGCAGAGACAGGAGCATTCGACCCGGTATCTGCTCGAATCGTACTAGGTCTTGGTGGAGTGGATAATATCTCTGATGTAGACTGTTGTGCTACCAGACTTAGATGTACGGTACATGACGCAAAGGCAGTAAACAAGGAGATGTTAAATGAATCTGGTGCGGCTGGTGTAATCTGTAAGGGACAGGGAGTACAAGTTATATACGGACCTAAGGTATCAGTTATTAAATCCAATTTAGAGGATTATTTAGATACAAAGGAAGCTCGTACTATTACAATAGCAGATTTAAACCAGGAAAGTGAGCCAGTAGAGACAACTTCAGAAACTCCTGTTAACAAGTCAGAGACTGCCCCACATGTAGAAGAGGAATTCTTCAGCCCAGTGAAGGGTATAGTTGCTCCAATTACTGAGATTAACGAGGCAGCCTTTGCTGGCAAAATGATGGGAGACGGTATATTTATTATTCCAGAAGATAATAAAGTATATGCCCCATGTGACTGTGAAGTAGGATTTGTATTTCCTACGAAGCATGCCATTGGTTTAAAGACAGAGAAGGGATTAGAAGTTCTGATTCATGTTGGTCTTGACACAGTAGCCTTAGATGGAAAAGGTTTTGATGTGAAAGTAACAGATGGTGACAGGGTGAAGAAGGGAGACCTTCTTATGGAATTTGACGTAGCATATATCAAAAAACATGCAACTGGAATTGAAACACCGATGATTATCACTAACCTTGCTGAACAACAGACTATTCAGGTAACTAGTTCCGGTCTCGTTGAAGTTGGTCAAAGCTGTTTTATTGTAAAATAAAGCATAGAAGGGGAAGAGAATGTATCAGGTAGTAAAAGTATTGAACAACAATGGAGTATTGGCCAAATGCTTAGACTCTTCCTGTGAGTACATTTTTCTAGGCACAGGAATTGGATTTGGGAAAAAGGTAGGAGATACTTTTGCCTCTAAGCCTGATGCTAGGGTCTATGTATTTAAGGATAGTCTTAAAACAGAGGATAAACTAAGTGTGATTAACAATATAGACCCAGTTTATCTGGATATTTCCAATGAAATCATTCTTGCAGCAGAAAAAAGGTTTGGATCTTTTGACAATAACATTCTCTTACCTTTGGCTGACCACATTGCCTTTAGCATAGAGCGGCAGAAAAAAGGGTTAGAAATAGTTAATCCCCTGAATGCAGATATCAAGATCTTATTTTCTGAGGAATATCAGGTAGCCAGTCTGGCAGAGGAGATAATTAAAAGATATACTGGATATACCATTTTAGAGGATGAAATCGGTTATATCACCATGCATATCCATTCTGCTTTAACCAAGGAACACCTACGAAACTCTATGAGTATTGTGTATATAGTAGAAGAATTTATTAAGAAGATAGAGACAAAAAATCAGATTGTGATTGATAAAGAGTCTTTATCCTATAATAGGCTGTTGAGTCATATTAAATATATGATAGCCAGGGCGTTGAAAAAGGAAGAATTGCAGGTGGATATCACTCCTTATGTAAAGGCTGAATTTGCAGAAAGTTACGCAATATCAAAAGAGCTTTGCCAAGATCTTGGAAAAGACTTAGAATGTACGTTTAAAGAAACGGAAATCAGTTACCTTGCCATTCATATAGAACGAGTAAAGCAAAGCGAAAAACATGAATAAATAAAGCCGAAGGATGCCATATCAAAGGATGGCATCCTTTGGTATTTTATGGAATAAGTTGATTGATTGTTTTACTGGGACAAAATTCATTCAATAGTTGCAAAGCTTATTATATGGCAAGGGCATTCATTATGACATCCAAGTCCTCCCGTTTCCTGGAATAAATCATATAGCTTTGGATGGTAGGTGCATCAAAGTCCACCAATGGAATTTCGATTAGTTTTTGCTTTTTCAGTTCCTTTGTGATTAGCTTTCTAGGTATAAAGCTATAACCCAATCCATCCAGTAGATAAGGTTTTAACTTGGAACCTTTATCAACTTCAAAGGAAAAGCTCTTCCTATTTTCAAATAACTCATTTAGAAAGGTGTCATCCTCCTCTAAAATGTAGTTACAATATAGGTACTTGATTTTACCTAGTTCTTCTTTCGTGATGCCCGACGGATAAGTCTCATTTTCCGGTGCAGTCACTAAAACCAATTGATCGGTGGTATAAGGAATACAGGAAAAGCCGGCTTTGTTAAACGGTACATAGGTAATAATTAAATCCAGTGTCTGATCCTGAAGCATAGTAAACAGAGAATTGGAGTGATCGATAACAAGAGAAAGGGAGATGTCAGAGTGTACCTTTAAAAAGGCCGACACCTTAGGATATAGGTAACAGTCGTACACAGTGTTGACGCAGCCTAACCGTATAACCTGTTTATAGGAATGTATATTCTGAATCTCAGTGCGGGCATGGTCCTCTAATTGAATAATTCTCTTGGCATATTCTAATAAATGAGAGCCTTCTTCTGTCAGCACAACTGATTTATTATTTCGTGTAAACAGGGAGACACCCATTTCTTTTTCCAGTTCAGTGATACGATTTGTGACAGTGGATTGCACAATATATTGCTTGGCAGCTGTTTGGGTGAAGTTCTTAAGTTCGGCCAAAATGACAAAGGTACGTAAATGATCTATATTCATGATTGCCTCCTATGATTAGAAATACAAATTAATATTACTTTGTTTATTTGATATCTAAATTATAGACTATTTAAGATAATGAAACAAGAGAATTAAATAAATCGTAGGGATAGTATAAAAGCCAACGTTTACTCAGTGTAGTATCACTGAATAAGTTGGCTTTTTATTTTATAATACTTTTCCTATATCATATAAAGCATTGGCAACCAACCAATTTTGTGGGAAGAATTTCATTATGTTCCAATAGCTTCCACCCCTAAAACCGTATTCAAAGATAAGCCGTAACTTGGCATTCATACTTCTTGCATCTTCAAACCAGACTACATGTTCCACTCCATCCTGGTTGGTGTAATAGTAGAATGGAGCTTGGGATGTCTCATCATATTCTATTGTTGCACCAAACTGGGTAGCCCTTTCAACTGCCTCTACATTACCTATAGAAGAAGCCTGGGTAGTTCCTCTTACAAAAGGGAGAGGCCAGTCATAGCCATAGTTTGGAAGACCTAGATAGATCTTGGCAGGTGGAATTCTGGTGATAGCGTAGTCTAGCACCTCTCGAACTTTATTGATTGGAGCAACAGCCATAGGTGGGCCAAAGGTATAACCCCATTCATAGGTCATAAGAAGGACTGTATTAGCGGCAGCACCTAGAGCAGCATAATCATGTCCTTCGTATAGGGTGCCAGGTTGGTCATCTGCTATCTTAGGAGCCAGAGCAACCATTACCTCAAAATCATTTTCGTTTAGCTCAATACGAAGCTTGTTTATAAAGTCTACATATAAATCCTTATCCTCAGGATAGATAAATTCAAAGTCTACGTCTAAGCCATAATAATTCTTTTCCTTCATGTTAGTAAGAATATTCTGAATTAAGGTGTTCTGCACATCCTCATTAATTAGGAGAGAATGGGCCAGTGCATTGCTAAAGGTACCGTCATTGGTAAGGGTAGAGAGTAGCATGATTGGGGCAACCCCATAATCCCTAGCAATGTTAATAAGTTCGGTATCATCAATTGGAATTAGTTCTCCTTCCGGTGTAAATCCATAAGTAAAAATGGTAAGAAAGGTTAAGTAAGGCAATGTTTTCTGCAAAGTCCTACGATTGATAAATGGATAGGCATAGCCATTGAGATTTGCAGCCCCAAGCTTTTCTTCCTGAAAGCTAATTACTAGAGTCTCCCCTGGGTAGATATAGTCCCGATTGTTGAGGCCAGGATTATTTTGTAATAATGCTACTACCGTAATACCATTAGCCTCTGCAATATCAATCAAATTATCATTTTCTTGTACGGTATAGGTCTGGGCTGGGTACTGGATTACGATAGTCTGGCCAGGAACCAGATTATCTGGATTAGGGAGCTCATTTTGGTCTTGAATAAACTCTTCAGAAAGGCCATATTGATTCGCAATTGATTCTAAACTCTCTCCTTCTGTTACAACATGTATGGTCATTGATAACTCCTTGGACATAGTAATCTTAGTTATATATATGAGAAGATATATTAAAACAATACTGTTAAATTGTAAAACGGAACAATTTGTAGTTTGAATTGTTATAATCAATTATATTTGTTATACAAATTGTTTGACTTTTCCTATAATGAAGCAAAAAATGATTTGGGAAAGGAATAATTATATCATGAGTATGAAAATAAGTTATGCAGAACGAATAGGTGGGAGTTCCTTTGGAAAAACCGAAGAAACATTCAAGTTTGAAAAGATAAAACTGACTAAGAGAAAAGCACAGGAATTAAAACCGGGTACATTTTTGATTGATATGGGAGTAGGAGAGCCAGATTTACCTGCTTCATCCTCAGTTGCCAAAGTATTAGGACAGGAAGCTGAAAAGGCTGTAAATCGTTTTAATGCCGACAATGGGATTATGGAATATAAAAGGGCAGCAGCTGACTATATGAAGAAAGTTTATAACGTAAATGGCTTATCATCGGATAATCAAATCTGTCACGGAATTGGAAGTAAATCAATTCTGGCTATGCTTCCCTTAGCCTTTATTAATCCTGGTGATGTTGCAATCCTAACCGTCCCTGGTTATCCTATCTTAGGGACAACAACAAGGTATTTGGGAGGTCAAGTATATGAATGTAAATTACATAAGAAAAATGGTTTTCTTCCAAACCTTAGTGAGATTCCTGAGGCAATATGTAAAAGAGCAAAACTATTGTATCTCAATTATCCAAACAACCCAACAGGAGCAGTTGCAAATCAGGAATTCTACGAGAAAGTGGTGGACTTTGCAAGAGAACATCAGATTGTCGTGGTAAACGATGCAGCTTACGGTGCCATCCTTTATGATGAACGTCATCCTTTTAGCTTTTTAAGTGTGCCAGGAGTTATGGAGGTAGGGGTAGAAATTCACTCTATGTCAAAGGCTTTTTGTATGACAGGCTGGAGACTGGGTTTTATCGCTGGTAATGAAAAGGTGGTAAAAGCCTTTGCAACAATAAAGAATAATATGGACTCAGGACAATTTCGAGCCATACAGCTAGCAGGTGCTTATGCACTTAAGAATTCGGAACTTACGAAAGTACAGGTAAAAAGGTATGAGGTACGAATGAGAGCCTTAGTAGATGCCCTTAATATGGTCGGGTTTTCGGCGGAGATGGCGGCTGGAACCTACTACTTATATGTGAAGGCACCAGTGGCAGGGAAACGGGCGGATGGCTGCAGAGTTCAGTTTGAGGATGCAGAAGACGCAGCTACCTTTCTGATTGAAGAAGCCATGATTTCTATAGTGCCTTGGACTGAAGCTGGAAATTATCTACGTTGGTCTGTAACCTATGAGGCAGGAGAGTACTCTGATCAGGAGGTAATTGAACTCCTTAAGAAAAGACTAGAACAATTGGAGCTTTCATTCTAAACAGTGAAATCTCTACTGTTTATTTTTGAAATTATTGATATAATAAAGCCATAACTATAAATTATAGATATCAATAAATTCATAAGTAATAGGGGGAGTATAATGAGCGTTAACCTGGAATATTATAAAATACTATACTATGTCGTCCAGTATGGCAGCTTCACTCAGGCAGCAGAAGAGCTTTGCATCACCCAGCCAGCAGTTAGTCAAGCTATAAAAAGCTTGGAAAGTGTATTAGGAAGCCAACTGTTTGTTCGTAGTGCCAAAGGAGTGGCACTAACAAAGGAAGGAGAAGTTCTGTACTCCTATGTAAAGCGTGGTTATGAATCCATTCTTTTAGGAGAATCCGCCTTTAGAAAGTTACTTGATCTGGAGAATGGGGAGATAAGGATTGGAGCTAGTGATATGACACTAAAGTATTTCCTGCTTCCTCATTTGGAACATTTTCATGAATGTTATCCTGGAATTAAAATCAAGGTAACCAATGCACCTACTCCTGAAACCATAGAAAATCTTATGGATGGGAAAATAGACTTTGGTATTGTCACTACACCTTTTAAAGAAGGAGAAGGGATTAAATCAATGAAGGTGAGAAAGCTTCAGGATGTGTTTATTGCTGGAAATCATTTTTTAGAGCTAAAAAATCGAACTCTTCAATATAAGGATCTGACAGAGTACCCATTTATCTGCCTTGAGAAGGATACCAGTACTAGAGCCTATATGGATCGATTCCTTCAACAACAGAAAATTAATCTGGTACCAGAGTTTGAACTTGCAACTAGTGACATGATTGTACAGTTCGCTAAGAGAAATCTAGGGATTGGTTACGTAGTATTAGACTTTGCCAAACCTCAGATTGCACGAGGAGAGGTCTTTCAACTTATGTTTAATGAAAAACTTCCAGAGAGAGATATTTGCATTATTAGTAGTGATAAATATCCACTTTCCACAGCAGCCATGGAACTTTTATCAAGAATAAAGGAAGGAAATAAGGAATAGGGAGAATAAAAAGTGACTTCGCCACATTGGAAAGGGTTAAATAGACCGACAAAGTAAATACCGCCTTGATCAATTGCAAAGGAGTAAGGCTAAAATAAATCTTGAGCAGACTAAAATAGTTGACAAAGTCCACCAATAATACTAATATGACATTACAAACAGATGTAAACAAGCCAGTTGTGGAGGAATGAACATGAGTGTCGATGCGGAAACCATAATTCGTATCCGGTCTTTTAATCGTTTTTATACCCAAAAATTGGGACTACTCAATCAACACTACTTAGGAAAATATTCTCTTACTGAGGCACGAGTATTGTTCGACATTAATGAACTCGGTAATTGCACTGCACAGCAGCTTTCCAATAGACTTGATATTGATAAGAGTTACCTGAGTAGAATCATTAAAAAGTTCTGCAAAGAAGGACTAGTTTTAAGGACTGAATCAAAAGAGGACAGACGTATTCAAGTCCTTGAATTAAGCGATGCTGGGCAAGTTGTAATACAGTCGCTGATTGATGATTCAAACCGTCAGCTAGAGAGCCAGCTAATGCCATTAATGCCGTTTGACTGTGAGGAAATAAAGAAAGCATTAGACACCATTGAATTCTACTTTGGTGGATTTGAGGACTATTTTAAAAAAAAGGGGGGAATTAAACTATGGACACTTCTGTAATTATTCGTAAATATCGTCCAGCTGATCCTAGTCTTATTTCAGCTTTCCAAATGAAGATTTACGAAAAACAATATAAATTCAAGCCTATTTTTGAATATTATCTTGTTTCAGGAATAGCTGAATTCTTGAAAAACCCACTTGGCAGCCAACTTTGGGTAGCCGAGAATGAAGCAGGAATAGTCGGTTCTATTGCTATAGTTAGAGAATACGAGAATACTGCTCATCTGCGTTGGTTTGCTGTTGATGAGTCCATGCAGGGAAAGGGAATCGGCAAGTCATTAGTAAATAAAGCGCTTAGCTTCTGCAATGAAAACGGTTATGATAATATTGTACTCTGGACGACAAGTATTCTGAAATCTGCGAGACATATATACAGCAAGAATGGTTTTACGATAACAGAAACTAAAGAGAATGTTGAGTGGACAGATGCTGTGCTGACAGAGGAAAAATGGGAGAAACATCTGCAAAAAAACGCAAGAATAGACAGAGGTGACGAGTCAAAAGTGTAGTGCCTGAAACAAAGTGAAAGCCAGCGCTTTGAAGCGCCGGCTTAGTATCAGAGGCTTATAGCCTCATCCCCCCGTTTTATAGCTAGGATACATTCCTATTTCATTAGAAGGTTGGAACTACAGCTCCATCATATTTCTCTTCAATAAACTTACGGCAAGTGTCACTGTGAAGAGCATCCACCAACACCTTTATTTTTTCATCATTTTCATGACCTTTTTGCACTGCCAGGATATTTTCATAAGTTTTTGCAGCTAAGGAGTCCTTATTTTCGGAAATGATAGCATCCTTTGAAGCACTTAAGTTTACCTGCAAAGCGTAGTTTCCGTTTATAACGCCTGCAGTCACATCAGGTAGGGCACGGGCTAACTGTGCTGCTTCAAGCTCTTTGAATTGTAGGTTTAATGGATTTTCTACAATATCTTTTATTGTAGCTGTAATTCCTGCATCATCCTTTAATTTCAATATACCATTATCCTGTAATAATAATAAAGCGCGGGCTTCATTGGTGGTGTCATTAGGGACAGCAATAACATCTCCATCTTTTAAGTCTTTCAAATCTTTAATTTTGTTGCTATACATCCCAAGTGGTTCATAATGAACAGCTGTAGCACTGACAAGATCAGTTTTCTTTTCCTTATTGAAATCCTCTAGGTAAGGAAGGTGTTGAAAGAAATTGGCATCTAGTTCACCCTGGCTTAAAGCAGTATTAGGAAGTACAAAGTCAGAAAACACTTTGATTTCTAAAGTATAGCCCTTTTCTTCAACTAATTTTTTAATAGCCTCAAGGATTTCTGCATGTGGAGTAGAAGTCGCTCCTACCACGATTTTTTTGTTATTTTTGCTTGCAGCGCTACCACAGCCGGATAGCACTGAAAGAGATACTGTTAATATAAGTAAAACACTAATTATTCTTTTCAATTCTAAATCCTCCATTCATTATTTAATGTTGACGTTTGTCGTATGCCTTAGCCAAGCGCATACCAATTTCTTGAAGTATCTGTACGATTACAACTAGTAAAACAACGGTAATCAGCATAATATCATTTTGATAACGGTAGAAACCATAGTTGATACCAATGGTCCCTAGTCCACCACCACCTACAAATCCTGCCATAGCAGAGTAGCTAAGAATGGTTGTTACAGCAATGGCACATCCTACCAGTAAGGAAGGTCTTGCTTCTTTTAACAGTATTTTAATGATAATCTGTATGTTGGTTGCACCCATAGAACGACCTGCTTCGATGACACCTGCATCGACTTCTTTTAAAGAAGATTCTACCAGTCTGGCTATAAATGGTGCAGCTGCAATAACAAGTGGAACAACAGTAGCAGTAGCTCCAATTGTAGTTCCTACTACAACTCGTGTAAATGGCAGAATAGCTACCAGAAGAATTAAAAAAGGAATACTTCGGGCAATGTTTACAATGATATTTAAAATTACATTAATAACTCGCATTGGGCGTAAACCATCTTTGGCTGTTAATACAAGTAAGATTCCAAGTGGAATACCAATAATATAGGCAAAAAGGGAAGAAGCCAGAGTCATGTATAGAGATTCCCAGATTCCCTGGATTAACATTTGTAATGTAGCTGAATCAAGCATTTAGATCTACCTCCTCAACCACCACGTCTTGCGTGGAAAGATAATGTTTCATTTTAAGTGCAGTCAGTTCATCCTCGGGTAGTTGGACAATCATCTGTCCCATGGCTTTCCCATCTACGTCTCTGGTATCAGCAAACATAATGTTTACTGCAGCCTTGCATTCCAAGACCATGTTTGATATGATTGGCTCAGCAGAGGCAACTCCGTTAAATACAATACGAAGGGCTTTTTTGCCGAAAGAAAGTGTATCGGTAAGCTGCTCCGGATATACAAGATGCTTACCTATGGCTGTTTTTGGATTACTGAACAAATCCTGCACATCTGCAATCTCGGCAATCTTGCTGTTGTCAATAATTGCAACACGATGACATATCTTCTCGATTACGTTCATTTCATGGGTGATTAGTACAATGGTAACACCCAGTTTTTTATTAATATCCTTCAATAACTGTAATACTTGGTTGGTGGTATTAGGGTCTAATGCACTGGTTGCTTCATCACAAAGAAGAACCTTAGGATTGGTAGCAAGTGCTCTGGCAATTGCTACACGTTGCTTTTGGCCACCAGATAATTGGGTTGGGTATGCTTCCATACGATCGGCCAGACCAACTAATTCTAATAATTCAGAGGCTCTTTTTGTGGCTTCTTCTTTCTTTACTCCAGCTAGTTCAAGAGGAAAGCAGACATTCTGCAATGCATTTCTTTGCATCAGTAGATTGAATTGCTGGAATATCATACTGATACTTTGTCTGACAGGAATCAGTTCCTTATTACTTAGTTTTCCTAAGTCCAACTGTTTATTGTCTGGTTGAAATAGAACAGTTCCCGCTGTTGGGCGTTCTAAATAATTGATGCATCTAACTAAGGTACTTTTTCCGGCACCGCTTAATCCGATAATACCGAATATCTCGCCGGGATAAATATCCAGATTTATGTCCTTAAGAGCTTCTACCATTGTCTTTTTTTGGTAGAAGGTTTTGCTTAAATGCTGGATCCTAATAATTGGAGTTTTCTCAGTCATGACGTTTACCTCACTATCTATTTGTAACTACTGTTTCAACGACTTGTCGATGTAATGATTATAGTATATCTTATGGGGAAGTCAATAATTTAGTCTAAAAAATGGTATCGGATTTTGTTATAATTAGTTATAAATAGTCGCAATGATTAACAAAAGGATTATAAGACATAAACATTACTTATGCATATCATAAAAAATATTGATTTTACTTATAGTATTAAATAGTGTATGATTGTGAAGTAAAAGTGTAATCATAAAAATAAGATTCCAAATAGGAGGGTTCACTTATGGTAAGAGCAATCGTTGGTGCCAACTGGGGCGACGAAGGTAAAGGTAAGATTACTGATATGCTTGGAGAACAGTCAGATATTATTGTACGTTTCCAAGGAGGAAGCAATGCAGGACATACAATCATAAACAATTATGGTAAATTTGCACTTCATTTACTACCATCTGGTGTGTTTTATAACCATACTACCAGTGTGATCGGTAATGGTGTTGCATTGAACATTCCATATTTATTCCGTGAGATTAATGACATTGTTTCAAAAGGTGTTCCTATGCCTAAGATTAAAGTGTCCGATCGTGCCCAGATTCTAATGCCATATCATATCTTATTTGATCAATATGAAGAGGAAAGATTAGGTGGTAAATCCTTTGGTTCCACCAAATCAGGAATCGCTCCATTTTATTCTGATAAATATGCAAAAATTGGTTTCCAGGTTTCTGAATTGTTTGACGAGGAAGTGCTGAAAGAGAAGATTGCTCGTGTATGTGAGCAGAAAAATGTCATCTTAGAGCATTTATATCATAAACCAAAATTAGATGAGACAGAATTATATCATACCTTAATGGAATACCGTACAATGGTAGAACCATATGTATGTGATGTTTCAGCCTTTTTACATGATGCAATTAAGGAGGGTAAGAATATATTATTAGAGGGACAATTAGGATCCTTAAAAGACCCTGATTTCGGTATCTATCCAATGGTTACTTCCTCCTCTACCTTAGCTGCTTACGGTGCTATCGGCGCAGGGATCCCACCATATGAGATCAAAGACATTATTACAGTAGTAAAGGCTTATTCCAGTGCAGTAGGAGCTGGTGAATTTGTAAGTGAGATTTTTGGCGATGAGGCAGATGAACTAAGAAGACGTGGTGGTGATGGCGGTGAATTTGGCGCTACCACAGGACGTCCAAGACGTATGGGTTGGTTTGATGCGGTAGCTTCCCGTTATGGCTGTAAGATTCAGGGTGCAACCAATGTAGCTCTTACTGTATTAGATGTACTTGGTTATCTGGAGGAGATTCCAGTTTGTATCGGTTATGAGATTGACGGAGTTTTTACGAAGGATTTCCCAACCACCGTGAAGCTTGCAAAAGCAAAGCCTGTATATACAACACTCCCAGGTTGGAAGGAAGAAATCAGAGGAATTACTGAATATGAGAAGCTTCCTGAGAACTGTAGAAAATATATTGAATTCATTGAACAAGAACTTGAGGTGCCTGTTACCATGGTATCTAATGGTCCAGGAAGACATGAGATAATCCATCGTCTGAGTAAAATGAACACAAAATAATAGAATAATAGGATTTATAAAGGAAATAAAAGGGTGCATTTGATGTTGCTATAATAACAAATGCATCCTTTATATTACATTCTTGTTGGAAAATAATGTATATTGCAAAAAAAAAGAAATGTAAGTCGTAAAAACTAAATTAATATTTATATAATGACGATATTAAAACATAACAAAATATAAATAAAGTGAGGAGAGTTTCGGTATGAAAACAGTACATCGCACAAATGTCATTTTTATTTGGGCTTTTTTTATTCTGGTTGAACTTTTTAAGGCTATTGTAGTCAGGAAATCAGAGGATGGTTTCAGTGCCTTGCTAATATTACTAAGTTTATCAATAGCAGCTACAATTGTTTATTTTATTCCTCTGTTAGATCGAATAAAAGGTATTATCATTGCAGTCCTCGCTGGCAGTACGCCATTATTAATTTCTATCGTTCAGAATGGGAATGATAAAGCATTTATTTTGTCATATGTATGTATAGGATTGGTTACTTTGTATTTTGATAGTGTTATTTTGGCAAGTTATACGGTAATAATCATGGTGTTAAACATTACTGCAGCAGTGGTAAATCCAATCTATATTACCGGTAATAAAATATCAACCGATATGGCTCCGCTTATGTTAGTCTCCTACGTGGGCTTAATTGTATTGTTATTCTTTACCACACATAGAGGTCAATATACGATAAAGATGGCGAACGAACATGCTAGTAAATCAGAAAAGCAACAGCAGATTATTATGGATAATCAGAAACTTGTTCAAGAGATATCTAGTTCTTTAAATAATTCCATTGCAAATAGTTCAGAGCAATTTTCTAATCTCACAACTGAAAGTAGAATTATTTCAGATTCAGCGGAACAGATGGCAAGTGTTGTAGATGATACTGCCAAATCTTTGAATGTACTTAATGAACGCATAAGTAATGCAAAGGAGAATATCGAAGAAAACTATCTGTTATCAAATGAATTAAATGAGAACTATCAGAATGTGATAACAAATGTAATGGAGGGTTCCAAAGGTGGGGATCAGGCTAAAGCGTCTATGGAAAAGATTAATTCCACGATATCAAATGCTTTTGTGTCTACGAATCAATTACTGGAGGAGACAGAAAAAATCTCGGCAATCTTAGATGAAATCAATAGTATTGCATCTCTGACAAATCTCTTATCTCTCAATGCCAGCATTGAAGCAGCAAGAGCAGGGGAACATGGACATGGTTTTGCTGTCGTAGCCAATGAGATTCGTAGCCTATCAGAACAGAGTAAAAATGCATCCCAGAATGTTCATGTAATACTGGATACCTTAGGAAGCATCATTAAAGAAGTGGCAGAAAATGTGTCAGAAGGAGCTGCTAGTGTTAGTAGTGGTGTGGCAAGCTTATCAAACTTGCTTGACTGTATGGATTCTATTAGGGATAGTTCTGAAACTTCTCAGCAAACGATAAACAAAGAATTCAATCTTATAAAGAAGGTAAGAAATGAGTTTAATAAAATGCTAAATGAATTGGAAAGTGTAGTTGCCATGTCTGAAGAGAATAGTTCCATGATTCAATCTATCTCTAGCTCTATAACCACTCAAGCTTCCTCTTTTGAAAATGTCAATATCAGTGTGGGAGAAATTAAAGAGATGTCACAAAGGTTAGCAAACCAGGTAACATTATAATCTATGAGATGATGAAAGGGCTGGCGCTTTTGCACTAGCCCTTACTACTCGATTATTTCTTGCTCAATGTATTCAATAGTGTATCCACTAATTCATCATTTTTCTCTGGGGACATAAAACAAAAGCGAACGTAGCGATTATCTAAAAATGGGAAATTAGAACAGTCCCGAATCATAAGTCCCTTTTGTATGCTAGCATCAAAAAGTTCTTCTGAAGTTACATCATCACGTAAGATTTTAAACAATACAAAGTTAGCATGGGCAGGAAAAACCTTGATAAATGGACAGGTGCGAAGCTTGGCAAGTATTCTGTCCCTTTCCTTATTAATCAACTCTCTTGTCTTCATCATATAATTCTGATCTGTAAACATTATCTCGCCCGCAATAGCTGCAAGAGAACTGATGGTCCATGGATTTTGTCGTTTTACAATTTCTTTAATCAAATCTCCATTGCCACAGACTGCATATCCCAGGCGAAGGCCAGGGGCTGCAAAGAATTTGGACGTTCCTCTAAGAATAATTAGATTGTTATAATATTCTGTCAGTGGAATAGAGGTTATCTCAGTCATATTAGTATCAAATTCAACATAGGTTTCATCTACCATGACATAGATACCCTTTTGCTTGCAAGTATCCAGAATTTTTCTCATTTCCTTTCTGGTAATTGCCGAGGAAGTAGGATTGTTTGGATTACATATCACAAGTAAATCAATATCCTGATTTAAGGATTTATTTAAGTCGTCAATGTCTAGTTCAAAGTTTTCTTCTTCCTTTAATCTGTAATAATGGGTACGACCGCCTCCCAAAGAAACTTCTCGTTCGTACTCAGAGTAAGTAGGACCTATCATTAAGGCTTTCTTAGGCTTTCTAATCTGGATAAACAAGGAGATCAACTCAGTAGAACCATTTCCAACAATTATGTTATTGTAATCAATATTTACATAATTCCCGATACACTTTCTAAGAGAAGTATATTCCCTATCGGGATAAGAAGTTATAGCTTCTATTTTACTGGAGAGTGTCTCTTTTAGTAGAAAAGAGATACCAAGGGGATTTACATTTGCACTAAAGGAGGTAATGTCATCCTGTTTGATACCATAAATCTTTTCTATTTTTTCTAAATCACTGCCGTGAAAATGATCCGAATGTTTTATCATTTTAATCCCTTCCTTACAATGGTTACATTTTATGATTGATAAGTTATATAATGGCAGATTTTTTATTAAAAATCAATAGCTTCTACTATTGAATGTTGTCGATTGGAAATGCTATAATGAAATATGAATTACTATATGTTGAACGAGTATATATTTTTGGGGGCAGATTTTGTATGAAAGAGAAAATTAGCCAGGTCGCAAAAGAAATTTATCAATGGGAAGTACCAAGAGTTTTCTTATCGAAAGAAGCACTGGAATTTAGTGTTGAATTGGGCAAGTGTTATAGTGGCTCTTTTGTCATAAGTAATAGTGCACACGCCTATATGAAGGGGATTGTTTACTCTTCTGATGAGAACCTATGCTTGGTGAAACCGACCTTTACTGGTGAAGAAGCTACTATTCATTTCACCTACTCCTCAGAAAACATGGAAAAGGGTGTCAAAAACAGGGTGGGAGTATTAACAATTGTTACTAATTTGGGTGAGGTAACCCTGCCCTATGAAGTAATTATTGAAACTCCTTATTTCGAAAGCACTTTAGGAAGAGTAAAAGATCTGTTTCATCTTACGAATCTCGCAAAAACCGATTGGTCTCAAGCCGTACATATTTTCAAGTCTCCAGATTTTAAACGAATCATTTTAGCTGATCAGGAGAAATATCAGAATCTGTATGAGGGACTTATTAAAAGTCCTTCTACTAGTCAGGCTTTAGAGGAGTTCTTAATCGCTATTCATAAAAAGATGGCCATTAATATATCTGTCGACAAAGTTAATGCCAGATACGAGGACGTTAATAAGAGCTTTAAAGATAAAATAGTACTAACAAAAGATCATTGGGGATATAAGGAGTATCGTGTCTGGACGGATGTGAATTATATTATTCCGGAGCATAAATATATCTGGACGGATAATTTTGTTATGGATACTTACCCTCTTGAGTATATGATAGATGCCTCCTTATTGTGTAAGGGGCCTAATATAGGTCATATTTATATTTCCTCTGTATATCAGACCATAGAAATAACCATAGAGGCATATCGTTCCTCTGAAAGTCAGGAAACTGATTTACAACGCCGTAACCGCCATAAAAAAGCGAAATACAATGCGTTGCTAGTGAAGAAATACATGGAATTTCGTCTAAATGTGTTGTCAAAAGAGGAGTATGTAGATAGCTTAGAGGCCGTTCTGACAAACCTTACAGCTATTGATCCATCCACAGCAGTGCAACTATGGACAGCTCATTTTTATATGGTGGCTGGGAAAAAAGAGAAGCTTCGTATGTTAATGGATGCATTTGTAGGACATGAAAGGGAACTGTTAGATGAGTCGGTCAACGTATACCTGGCTTATTTATACCTGAATGCGTTATATACCAAAAAGCCTGAGGACATTACAAAAGCTATTGAAACCATTGAAGAGTATTATCATAAGGAAACCAAAGATTGGAAGCTTCTATGGTATTTGCTCTATTTGGATAAAAAATATGATGAGGATCATATGCTGAAGTTACATGTCCTAAGAGAACAGTTTGAGGCTGGTGTCAAGAGTCCAGTTCTTTATTTTGAAGCCTGTTTGTGCTTTCATCAGGAACCGGAGCTAATAATGAAAGCTGATGAGTTGGAGCTGTCTATTATTCATTGGGGAATTCGTCATAGCTGCTTTAAAAGTGATTTAGCTGAGCAATATGTCTTTATGTGTTCCAGAACCAAAGGTTTTAATAAAAAACTATATTATGATTTATGTTTATTGTATAAACAATATCCAACCAATGAATGCCTGCAGACAATTTGTCGCATGTTAATCAATGGAAGGATGACAGATAACCAATATTTCAAGTGGTACAAATTAGGCGTGGAAAAACAGTTAAAGATAACAGAATTATATGAGTATTACATTTACGCCATGGATGAAACTTCAGGAATGACAATCGATTATTCTGTCCTTCTTTACTTTATCTATAACAACAACTTGACAGAAGACAAAAAGGCTTTCCTTTATGCCTATATTATTAAACATAAAGATGAGATGGTGTCTATCTTCAATACCTATCGGAAACAGATGGAATCCTTTAGCAAGAGAATGTTAGAAAGAAAATACGTCAATAGCAATTTGGCAGTTCTTTATGAAGAAATGCTAACAGATAGCATTATGGATGAGAACGTATGTATGAATCTTCCTTTCGTCTTGTTTCAGTATGAAATCACTTGTTCTAATCAAAAGATGTGCGGGGTAATTGTAAGCCATAATGAGTTAATTCAAGAGGAAAAGGTACCATTTGAAAATGGAAGAGCATTAATTACTCTAGTTACTGACAATGTTAATCTGTATTTGTATGATGTGAAGGAGAATCGTTATGTGGCCTCTACTTCATATACACTGAATCCATTGTTTCATAATCCAAAGCTGATAGAAATCTGTTATCAGAAGAATAAGCAGGATGTAAAGCTACTGCTTCATATGAATCAAACCTTAAGTAGTGTGGAAAAGAAGGAGAAGGAAGGTTTCTTTATAAAAAATCGTCTACTTGAGTCAGAGGAAATCAGTTTAGCCTATAAGAGTTATGCTTATGTGGAAATGATTGAGTACTACTACAGCATGAATAATATGGAAAAATTGGAGGAGTATCTTAGAACCTTAGATTTAGCCATTATTAATACGAAAGAACGATGTAAGGTAATTGAATATATGATTATGCGAGATCTAATTGATGAGGCCTATGAAGCAATTCATATTTACGGATATGAGCAGATAGCAATTAAACGCCTTAAGAAATTGGCCTCCATATTGTTAGAGCGCAATACGATTGCCTATCCTGAGCTAATGCTGGCTCTTTGTTACTTCATTTACAATAAGAGACAAGCCACCGAACCTATTTTGCAGTATCTGGTGAATAACTATCAACAATCCACTCAAAATCTTTATGAGATGTGGAAAAGTGCAATGGATATGAAGTTAGAGACAAGGGAGATAGAAGAAAAGCTTCTTGGGCAGATGCTATTTAGCGAAAGTCTTTTATTACGTTCCTATGAAGTATTTATTTCCTATTACCGGCATCCAATCAATAGACTACTGGTGCAGGCATACCTGAATTATTGTGCCTATAAATATCTTATTGAGGATCGTGTTACTGAGTACCAGTTATTTGACATAATGAGAAAAGAAATGAGAAACTTTCAAAGTCGCTCCTGTCAACTAGCTCTGTTAAAATACTATTCAACTCAAGGACAGCTAGATGAGGAAACCCTTAAGTTTGCAGATGTCAAGCTACATCAGTTTATCAAAGAAGGAGTTGTTCTGTCGTTTTTTAAAGATTATCGTGACAGACTGGAGATTCCTCACAGTATTTATGACAAATATTATGTGCAATACATTACCAATCCTAAAAATAAGGTGACGATTTACTACTGTGTGTTAGATGAAACCAATAGTGAGAGTAACTATATCAGGCAGACTATGACGAATATGTATGAGGGTATCTTTGTGATGGATTTCATTTTATTTGTAAACGAGACACTACAGTATTACATCGTTGAGGAAAATGAGGATGGTCAGAGTATTACCGAGAGTACAAGAGTATCCCTAGATCCTGGAATTGATAAAGCTGACAATCGCTATGGCCAGATTAATTTGATGTATCAAGCGAAGGAAATTAGAGATGAGAAGACATTAATTGAATTAATGTTACAATACATTGTGGATGAGAATGTTACAACCACATTGTTTACACCACTATAAAGGAGGCTTTTACTATGTCTGATGAGAACAAGCTTATTGTCGGTATGGATCTTTGTAACGACTATACCCAGATAAGCTTATATAACAATAGTAAATACGAAGTAGAAAGCTTCTTTTTAGATACAAAAGAGCAGGAGTACAAGATTCCTACGGTTTTAGCAGTTAGAGAGGACACGAAGGAGTGGCTGTTTGGAAAGGATGCTTTGCAATGTAGCTATGAGAGAAAAGGTCATTTGTTGAAGAACTTTCTTGCCTATTCTCAGCCTAATATCGAAATATATGGTATTCCGTTTACCAGAGTACAGATTTATGAACGTTTCCTTAGAAAGGTTCTTCTCCTTCTGAAAAGAGATTACCCTAATGATATCGTTCATCAATTGGTGATTACTCTAAAGAAAGCAGAACCAGAGCTAATGAAAGAGTTATATATAGCGCTGGAAAGCTTAGGTTTGAAGAAAAATAGGGTTCGTATCCTAAGTCATGAGCAAAGCTATCTTTATTTTGCACTAAGTCAGAAAAAAGAGCTGTGGATGAATGATGTGGCTATGTTCGAGTATGATAAAGAGGGGCTTTTCTATTATCAAATCAGCATAGACCGAAGAAATCGGCCTATGCTTGTAGGAATGGTAAAGAAAGATTTTTCAGATACCATGACCTATACCATGATAAAAGAAAAACCAGAATCTCTATGCTATATGTTTGAGAATATTTCAACAAACGTATTTCATAAACAGATTATTTCCACTATTTATCTTACAGGGGAAGGATTTGAGGCTAACTGGATAAAACCTCTACTACAACAGCTTTGCATAGGTCGTAGGCTTTTTATGGGGCAGAATCTGTATTGCTACGGGGCCTGTTATGCTGCAAAGGAAGAAAGTCAGGGAGACAGATTCGCTGGCTTTGCACTCTTAAGTAGTGATAGTCTTCCGTATTCAGTTACCATGCAGCTTTATACCAACGGAGAATTAAAGAATGTAACACTAGTAGAAACTGCGACCCCTTGGTATGAGGTGAATCAGAAGTTTAGTGTTATTTTAGATGGAGAGAATGAGCTTACCTTTGTTCTCAGAGATGCTCTAAATAAGACAACTCAAACTCGGATACTTGCTTTGGATGGACTGGAAAAGGAACTTCGGATGGAAAGAGGATCTAGAGTGGAGATAAGAATTGCTTCTAATTCAGATAAGGAGCTAATTGTCACCATAAAAGACCAGGGCTTTGGCTCTATGTACCCCTCATCAAATCGTATCTGGGAAAAGATTATTTCGTGCTAAGGAGGTTCCTATGGGTAAAATAATATTATGTACAGGAAAAATGACCAGTGAACCTTATGTCTTTCTAGTATCCAACACCTCTATATTCAGCATTGAGGAAATGAGCTACTATTTGTATACCCATGTTTACGAGATTGAGGAGGATATCCTTGATGACAAACTTATCGATTGGGTGTATAAAGAGCTTCAGATGGAAGAACTGGCAGATAAGCTGACCAAATTAAAACATAACGGGAATAACTTAAAGGATATTATTGTAACAATTTTATGCAGTAATGACTACTACACAGAGAAGGAAATCAAGGATTTGATAGTAGTCTTGAATCAGATTATGGATTTACCATTGATTAAGCGTAGAAAGATGCGAGGAGATTATTATTTAAAATATCAGATGTATAGTCACGCTGTATCAGAATATCAGTCAGTATTAAGTGATAAGGAGGTTAATATATTATCTACAGAGGAATACGGTAATATTCTTCATAACATTGGCATTACTCATATTCATATTACCTCCTATCAGGAGGCTGCTTTATGCTTGAAAGAAGCCTATAATCTCAATCAAAACCCAATCACTCTGCATCAGTATATGCTATCATTGTTTCTAGCAGAGAACTATAAGAAATTTGAAGAGGAACAGGTAAACTATGAACTCTCTGAGAATTATTATGAAGTCATAAAACAAGAAGTGGAAATTGCAAGACAATCAGCAAAAAAAATCGAGGAATACCAGCATCTTGAAAGTCTCGTATTTTTAAAAAGTTCGGGTAAAGTAAATGAATACTATGCATGGATTGAGAAAATCTTGGGAGAATGGAAAAAGGTATATCGCAGACAGATAGAAAATTAAAGCTGATAACAAAATGGAGGCACTTATGGGATTGTTTCACCTATTAACAAAAAAACAAAAGAAAGCCGATTTTTTGGATACGCCACCAGAGATTGAGACACTGGTTAAGACCCCTTTGGAAAAACAGAGTTATAACAAGAGTAATGCAGAGGAGAGAACATCCTTTGTCACACAGAATTGTCAACAGATTATTGAAACTACCAAGCAGTTAGAGGAGTTTTCTAAGGAATATCAGGTGGTGACCTCTTATCTTTCTGACATCCAGATCATCGATTCTCTTCCAAAGGAAACTAGAACTGCAATTGATGAATCTGCTAGAATGATTGTTACCTTAGCCAGGGAAAGAACAAAATATCAGAATACTTCAGAAAAATTGACATCCAAACAGATTCGGTTAGTGGAAACCTATGAGGACACAATTCCAGATGAAGTAAGAAAAATTAATCAGATGGAAATCTATCAGTCGGCCTTAAACAATGATCTAGCAAAATTAGAGGGAGAAAAGAGCAGCTTATTATATCGTCGGGAGAAGTTACTTGAGAGAAAGAGTAATTTAAAGCGTACAGGAGTGTTTGCTGTTGTCCTTATCGTCATCCTCCTTGGGACGTTCCTATATATGATTAGTCGAGGAGGGGCGTCTTATGAGATTCCACTTATCGTTACAGCTTTAATCTCTGTTGCCTGTACAGTAGCACTTGGTATGGAAATCACCAATATTCGAGTCGGTTTGTTAACTTCTGAACGAAAGATCAACAAAGCCATAGGTTTACTTAATAAGGTGAAGATTAAATACATTAACAATAAATGCGCCTTGGATTATGTTTATGAAAAGTTTGGTATCAATAGTTCTGCACAATTAACCTATTATTGGGAAGAATATATGAAACAAAAGGATGAGAATAAGAAGTATAAGAACAATACAGAACTTTTGAATTATTATAGTGAGAAATTAGTGAAAGATCTAAAACAGTACCAGATTCGGGATTGTGAGGTCTGGGTTCATCAGGCAATTGCTTTACTAGATGCAAAGGAGTTAGTAGAAATTCGTCATCGTCTCAATGTCCGTAGGCAAAAGCTTAGAGATCGTATGGATTACAACACCTACACTAGGGGGCAGAGTATCGATAACATTAAAGAAGCGTTACAAAATAAGCCGGAAGCCAGAGGGGAGATTATACAGTTGCTGGCGAAATACAACATCGAAATCTGATATTTTCTACATAAAAGGGCTTGACAGAACTGTAATGATTCACTAGTATAATAATGAATATAATGAAATGTAATGATAGAGAGGAGTAGGCAGATTGTCTTTTCAGAGAGGATATCCCATAGGCTGCAAGGATATCTAAAGGAACGTTTGCTGAAGGTAGCTCTTAAACAGTATTTCTGAACTTTAAGTAGGAAGTAACGCGTTAGCCACGTTATCGGCTTGTAAAGGTGATTATAAATCATGAATTAAGGTGGTACCACGGTTTTCGTCCTTAGAGACGAGGCTTTGGTACCTTTTTTAAGGCTTTCTTGAAAATAGAAAGCGAGGATTCCCACTTACGGAATATCTTTCCAAAGATTATAAAAAGGAGTATCAAAAATGAAGAAAGAATTAGAAAAGACATATAGTCCTGTGGACATAGAAGACAGACTATATGACAAATGGTTGGAAATGAAGTATTTCCATGCAGAACCAGATGAAAGTAAAAAACCCTTTACTATTGTGATTCCGCCACCAAACGTTACCGGTAAGCTTCATATGGGCCATGCCTTGGATGAGACAATGCAGGATATCATTATTCGTTTTAAGAGAATGCAAGGTTACAATGCTCTCTGGCTTCCTGGAACCGATCATGCCAGCATCTCTACAGAAGTTAAGGTGACAAATTATCTGAAGGAACAGGGCATTGACAAGGAAGAGCTTGGAAGAGAAGGATTCCTTGAAAAGACTTGGGAATGGACTCATGAGTATGGCGGAACTATTGTGGAACAGCTGAAAAAATTAGGCTCTTCCTGTGATTGGGACAGACTTCGTTTTACTTTGGATGAAGGTTGTAGCAAAGCAGTAGAAGAGGTATTTATAAAGCTATATGAAAAAGGCTTGATTTATAAAGGTTCTCGTATAGTAAATTGGTGTCCGGTATGCCAGACTTCCATCTCTGATGCTGAGGTAGAGCATGAGGAGCAGGCAGGTCATTTCTGGCATATTAATTATCCGATTGTAGGAACTGACCGTTTCCTTGAGATTGCTACTACCCGGCCAGAAACTCTTCTTGGAGATAGTGCAGTTGCTGTTCACCCAGAGGATGACCGATATAAGGACTTAATTGGGAAGAAGGTAATGCTTCCACTTGTAAATCGTGAGATTCCGATTATTGCAGATGAGTATGTAGACAGAGAATTCGGTACCGGTTGTGTGAAGATTACTCCAGCTCATGATCCTAATGATTTTGAAGTTGGTAAGAGACATAACCTTCCTGAAATCAATGTTATGAATGACGATGCAACCATTAACAACTTGGGTGGCAAGTATGTTGGTATGGGTCGCTACGAAGCTAGAAAGCAGATGGTTAAGGATCTAGACGAACTTGGTCTCTTGGTAAAAGTGGAGGACCACACTCACAATGTAGGTACTCATGACAGATGTAGCACTACTGTGGAGCCTATGATTAAACAACAGTGGTTTGTAAAGATGGATGAACTTATTAAACCTGCAGTAGAAGCAGTTGAAAATGGTGACATCCAGCTGGTTCCTGAAAGAATGAAGAAACTATACTTTAACTGGACAGACAATATTCGTGATTGGTGTATCTCCAGACAGTTATGGTGGGGACATAGAATTCCTGCTTACTATTGTGATGACTGTGGAGAAGTTGTGGTTAGTAAGATAGCTCCAACGAAGTGTAAATGTGGTTGCACTCATTTTACCCAAGATGAGGATACTCTTGATACCTGGTTCAGTTCTGCACTATGGCCATTTTCAACCCTTGGTTGGCCAGAAAAGACCAAGGACTTAGAGTATTTCTACCCAACAGATGTATTGGTTACCGGTTACGATATTATCTTCTTCTGGGTAATCCGTATGATTTTCTCCGGCTTTGAGCATATGGGTGAGAGACCATTTAAAACAGTTTTATTCCACGGATTAATTCGTGATAACTTAGGCCGTAAGATGAGTAAATCCCTTGGCAATGGTATTGATCCACTGGAGATTATTGCACAGTATGGTGCCGATGCTCTTCGTATGACTTTAATTACCGGTAATGCCCCAGGAAATGATATGCGTTTTTATTTGGAGCGAGTTGAGGCAAACCGTAACTTCGCTAACAAAGTATGGAATGCTTCTCGTTTCATCATGATGAATATGGAAAAGGCTGAGATTCCTGAAACTATGGATTTATCTAAACTGACGATGGCGGATAAATGGATTCTTTCTAAATGCAATGACTTGAGCAAAGAAGTTACCGACAATATGGAGAAGTATGACCTTGGTATTGCAGTACAAAAGGTGTATGACTTTATTTGGGAGGAGTTCTGCGACTGGTATATTGAGATGGTTAAGCCCCGTTTGTATCGTGACGCGGACGAGACCAAAGTGGCTGCACTTTGGACCTTAAAGACTGTTTTAATCGATTCATTAAAGCTTCTTCATCCATATATGCCATTTGTGACAGAGGAAATCTTTTGTACACTTCAGGACAAGGAAGAGTCCATTATGATCTCAAACTGGCCAGAATACAAAGTCGAGTACAGTTTTGTAAAGGACGAGACTGCTGTGGAATTGATCAAAGAAGCAGTAAAGGGAATACGTAATGTCCGTGCAGAGATGAATGTTCCACCAAGTAAGAAAGCTAAGGTTATTGTTGTTACAACGAATGAGAAAGTAGCGGGTATCTTTGAAACTAGTAAAGTTTTCTTTGCAACTCTTGGTTATGCTTCTGAAGTACTTGTTCAGGCAGATAAGAATGGAATAAGCCAGGATGCAGTTTCTACCGTTGTGGAGAATGCAGAAATCTATATGCCATTTGCTGAGTTAGTAGATATAGAGAAAGAGATTGAACGTCTCACCAAAGAAAAAGAACGTATAAATCAGGAACTTAAGAGAGTAAACGGAATGCTGAATAATGAGAGATTTATTAGTAAAGCTCCAGCTGAAAAAGTTACAGAGGAAAAGGCCAAATTAGAGAAATATACAGATATGATGGCAAAAATTGAGGAACGACTGACGCAACTAAGTTAGGCTGTCGAGTTTTGCGACATTAAATAGTTGAAATAAATGGACACCATATTATAATAGAAATAGATTTTATTTCCAATTATATATGGTGTTTGTTTTTTGATTGTTTTTCCAATAGAAAAGCTATTTCTTAATATACTTAAGATTTGCTAAAATCTTTATAAAGTATTGATTTTTATAGGATTGTTCGGTATTATGTAATAGACTATGATAATAGTCAAGAAGATATCATTTACATGTTAATAGGTGCTGTACCATGGATAGGAGGGTAAGTATGATAGATTTTGAAGAAGAATTGGCAAGATTTCAGCCAAGCTTAGAAGTGGAACAAGCAGAGGATGCAATTTACAATAACAACTTAACCGATGCTACTGACATTATCAAGGAATTGCTGAAAGAGAGCAAGAAGGAAAGTAGCTATAGTAAATAAATAACTTTGTTACAAAGATGAAATAGGTGGAGATAACATGAGGTGTCCAAATTGCGATAACATTTTATCATTAAAGAATAATCGTTGCGATCGTTGTGGAGAAGATGTACGAGTGTACCGCAGAGTTGTAAAGGCTTCTAATGCCTTTTATAATCAAGGTTTGATGAAGGCTAGAGTAAGAGATTTATCAGGTGCGGTTATATCACTTCGCACCAGTTTGGAACTAGATAAACACAATACCAATGCACGTAATCTGTTAGGCCTAGTATATTATGAGATGGGTGAGACAGTATATGCCTTAAGTGAGTGGGTTCTTAGTAAACATTTACAAAGCAAAGATAATGACGCAGATGAATATATGAATATGGTACAATCCAATCCAACTAGGTTGGAAAGTATTAATCAGGCAATAAAGAAGTACAATTTTGCATTACAATCTGCCAAGCAGGGAAGTCCTGATCTGGCAATCATTCAATTAAAAAAAGTGATAACCTTAAATTCTAAGTTTATTCGTGCTTATCAGCTGTTGGCACTGCTATATATGCAGGAAGGTGAGAATGACAAAGCTGGTCGTATTCTAAAGAAGGCAGCGGCCATTGATGTAAATAATACTGTTACACTAAACTATATGAGAGAAATTGGAGTTAGTCCGGCGAAAGTCATTACTGAGGTAAAGGAAGCTCGCAGTGAGGAGATGTCAGCAAAGACTGGAACAGATTATACTGTATTCTCCAATTTAAATGAATTTAAAGAGGAGAAACCGAATTTATGGGCGTATCTGAACCTTGTGATTGGAGCTATAGTAGGTATTGCTGTAGCGTGCTTGCTGATATTCCCTACGATAAAGAATAACAGTAATGATGAGTTAGTTAAAGTGAATAAAGAGCAAACAGTAACCATTAATTCTCTTAAAACGGAAAAGAATGCTCTGATTAATAGTAATGATAGTCTGAATAAACAGATTGCTGATTTGAAGAAGCAGTTAGCTGCAGCTACTTCCGCTAAGGTAGATTCTTCTGATGATCCTAACAATGAAGATACAACGATTCAGTCCAATATTGATCGCTTACTTACTGCTACGAACTTATATTTAGACAAGGATTTAGAAGGTGCAGGAAGAGCATTGGTCGATTATGATGGAAGCAAGTTGACTGAATATAAAGCGGCAGCTAAGATTTATGATTTAATTAAGAGTAATGCCTTCGAGAAAGCTGCTTTGAAGTTGTATAATGAAGGATATAAGCAGTATAGCAAGAATAAGTTTGAGGATGCAATCAAGACATTACAGGATGCTACAAAACTGAAAGACAATTATGAAGATGCAATTTACTTTATTGGCCGAAGCTATCAGAAGATGGAGGATTATGAAAATGCCAGAACGACATTCCAATCCTTAATAGATGCTAGTCCAGACAGTCGTCGAGGTAAAGAAGCAAAGAGGCAGTTGAATACACTACCAGATTAATTCAAATAACATGCTATGCGAAACAATGAGAAATATCGTTACGTATAGCATGTATTTTTTGTTAAGTAGATGTAAAAATATGGAAATGAGGTTTGCTAGTATGAAGAGACAAGCTTTTTTTACTCACGAGGAAAGGTGCTATGTAGATTATGAAATTATAGGAAACTGTATGATAATTAGATTGAAAAGTGACTTAGATCATCATTGTGCACAGTTTGTAACAGAGCGCTCTGATCAACTAATTGACAAAAGACATATCAAATACATTATATTTGACTTTGAAGGCACATCCTTTATGGATAGTTCTGGAATTGGAGTAATTATGGGGCGGTATAGAAGGATATCAGTTTCTGGGGGAAAGATAGCAGTAACTCATCTCAATACTGCTATAGACCGTATATTTAGACTATCAGGTTTATACAAGATTGTGACTTTATTCTCAAACAATGAGACTGCAATGGAAGAGTTTGGGAGATTAGGATAGTAGAAAGGGAGACAAGAATATGGATCGATTAACGGATTTTAGGGAAACCCAGGTAAGGAGGGATTCAATGGTGGATACTAATGAGATTTATATTGAGTTTGATAGCAATTCCAAGAATGAAAGCTTTGCTAGAATGGTTGTGGCTGCATTTGTTTCTCAGCTTGATCCTACCATCGAGGAATTGGCAGATATTAAGACTGCTGTTTCAGAAGCAGTAACCAATTCCATTATACATGGGTATCAGAATGAACCTGGAAAGATTGTAATGAAATGTCGCCTAGAAGGGCAAACCATTTACATAGAAGTGATAGATAAAGGGATAGGAATTGAGAATATAAAACAGGCTATGGAGCCATTATATACATCCAGACCTGATTTAGAACGTTCCGGAATGGGGTTTTCCTTTATGGAAGCTTTTATGGATAGCTTAAAAGTTGAGTCTGAGGTGAAGAAAGGAACAATAGTATATATGGAAAAGACAATCCGGCATTAGGAATGTTGTATCATAGTTTGTTGCTCTGCGTTCGAAGGACAAGAAGAATTTATGAAACTGGAGGTGTATATGGATACTCTGGAATTAATTGAACGTTCGAAACAGGGAGATAAAGCGGCCAGAGATATGGTTGTCACTATGAACATCGGATTAGTATGGAGTATCGTTCGAAGATTTGCAGGTAGAGGGCATGAATTGGAGGATTTATTTCAAATAGGATGTATTGGGCTAATTAAAGCAATTGATAAGTTTGATGCAAGCTTTGAGGTGAGGTTTTCTACCTATGCAGTCCCTATGATTACAGGGGAGATAAAAAGATTTTTAAGAGATGACGGAATTATTAAAGTGAGTCGTTCACTAAAAGAGATCGCAGGCAAAGTGCGGATAGCTAAGGATGTTTTGGGGAATAAACTAGGAAGAGAACCAACGATTGAAGAAATTAGTGAGGAACTTAAGCTTTCTACTGAAGATGTGGTTCTGGCAATGGAATCTAATGCTGAGGTGGAGTCTTTATATAAAACAATTTATCAGGGAGATGGCAATGCGATTTATTTGATTGATAAGATAGAGCAAGATAAGGATGATAATGAAAAAATGCTTGATCAGATTGCACTTCGTGAAATAATTGCGACTTTAGATGAAAAAGAGCGGAATTTGATTGAATTAAGATATTTTAGAGATAAAACCCAGACTGACATTGCAAAAGAAATGGGAATTAGTCAAGTTCAAGTGTCAAGATTGGAAAAGAAGATTCTTAAAGTAATGAGAGAGAGAATGACGTAGTAAAATTGATAGGAAAAGTGTGTATAATATGTATAATTGTTTAAAAGAATAGGATAATAATAAGAAGGCATCTGTGAAAGCAGATGTCTTCTTATTTGTTATAACAATATTGGAGGTGGTTTGCTATGACCAAGAGAAAAGTATTATATGCAGTTGTAGTAGGTATCATTATGGTTGTTATTTTGGGGTACTTTATTTTTCTAGTGCCACGTGATCATGTATATAACGCGACTTTAGCTGGTACAAGTAAGGCAGTTGCTACAACTATAAAATCTACATTCTAGCCTGGATAGGAATATAGCAACAGGAGGAAAAGTCTATGAAGAATACCATAGTTTACATCAAAATAGATCAGAACATACAAGTTAGTAATAAAACGATATACATGGAGGATATTGCTAAGTTATATAGTGGGGATATTGGATTGATTCATGATATAAAGCGTCAGGTAGTGATGGTTGTAGAGAGTAACAAGGATAAGAAATACTGCGTTAGCATTATGAAGATTATTCAAATTATTACAGAGTGTCACCCAGAAGTGGAGATAGTCAATTTTGGAGAAACAGAATTTGTTATATCCTATGAAAAGCCAAAAAAGCCCAAGCAGTGGATAGAATACGGGAAAACTGCCTTTGCAGGTCTTATTATATTTTTCGGCGGTGCATTTTCTATCATGACTTTTAATGAAGATGCTTCTATTTCAGACATATTTTATAAGGTTTATAAGATGGTAATGGGTCAGGAGAAAATTGGATGGTCGGCTATGGAAGTTGGCTATAGTGTGGGAATTGCTGTTGGTGTAATATTATTTTTTAACCATTTCTCGAAGGTCAAACTCAACAAGGATCCTACTCCTATACAAATTGAAATGCGTAAGTATGAAAATGACATTAATAGTACGTTAATAAAAGATGTAAGCCGGGAGGGTAATATCATTGATTCTGATTAAAACGGTATTATTGATATTAATTGGATTTGCTGGTGGAACTATTGTGGCTGGAGGCCTTTATGCATTTATCACTCTTCTCAAAATCATTCAACGACTTTCTACATGCACAGGAACTGCAAAATACTCTCAGTTCTTTGAAGATTGTGTAATGGTAGGAGGAATTCTAGGTAACCTATATTCGATTTTTGAATGGAGATTACCACTAAGCTATATGTTCTTAGTAGCATATGGAATCTTTTCCGGTATATTTGTTGGTTGTCTGGCAATCGCTTTAGCTGAGGTAATCGATGTGATTCCAGCTATCTCAAGACGTATTAAGCTTAAGGTAGGATTATCATTTTTAATTTTTTGTACAGCTATAGGAAAAGGTGTGGGTTCGTTGGTTCAGTTATTGATAATGTCTAAATACTAATTTGAAAGGATGAATGAAATGGAAACCAACCAAAAAATTGGAGACGTTATAAAAGAAAAGGACAAAAAACTGCAGGGAAAGAAATATGAAAAGTATGTAAAGGAGAAGACACCTACGCATAATTGTTTCATAAACTGCGTGAAAGCCTTTGTTGTAGGTGGCATTATTTGTACAATTGGTCAATTTATTCTTAATCTATATATGAGTTTTGGAATTGGCCAGGAGACGGCAGCAGCATACAACAGCATTACTTTGATTTTTTTAAGTATTGTATTAACTGGCTTTAATGTATATCCGACCCTAGCAAAATGGGGTGGAGCAGGAACAGTAGTACCAATCACAGGTTTTGCTAATGGTGTTGTGGCTCCAGCTTTGGAGTATAAGACTGAGGGTCAGGTATTTGGTATAGGATGCAAGATTTTTATCATAGCAGGTCCTGTAATACTATATGGTATTTTTAGTTCATGGCTTTTAGGTATTATTTATTACATTGCGAAACTGGCAGGCTGGGTATAGGAGGAGAACAATGGGTGAACAAGTAAATAAACAGAAGGGAAAGCAAACTATATTATTTGAGCATGCTCCTTACATTATCGGATATGCATCTGTTGCTGGAAAAAAAGAAGGAGAAGGGCCCCTTGGAAATTACTTTGATTTAATAGACCAGGATTCTTTGTTTGGAATGAAAACCTGGGAAGAAGCAGAAAGTAAAATGCAGAAAATTGCCTGTGAATTGGCCATTAAAAAGGCTGGCTTAAAAAATAGTGATATCCGGTATTTATTTGGTGGAGACTTATTGGGGCAGTTAATTGCCACCTCCTTTGGTATTGTATCACTTGACATCCCGATGTTTGGGATATATGGTGCATGTTCTACCATGGGAGAAGGCATTTGTCTAGCCTCTATGGCGATAGATGGTGGTTATGCAGATAAGACCATTGCAGTAACCTCTAGTCATTTTTCTAGTGCAGAAAAGCAGTTCCGTTTTCCGTCTGCTTATGGAAACCAAAGACCATATTCTGCAACTTGGACAGTAACCGGAAGCGGTAGTATGATTCTTTCAAAAGATAAGACAGATTCAGCTTGTGGCGTAATAGTCAAAGGCTTTACTACTGGTAAAATTGTTGATTATGGCTTAAAGGACTCTATGAATATGGGAGCCTGTATGGCACCTGCCGCTTGTGATGTTATCATGGCTAACCTAAAGGACTTAAACAGGAAACCCGACTACTATGATAAAATAATCACCGGCGATTTAGGAACAGTTGGTCAGGATATTACCTTTGACATTATGAAGGAAAATGGTTATGACATTACAAGTCAGTATATGGATTGTGGTATCGAAATCTTTGATCCAAAAGATCAGGATACCCATGCAGGAGGTAGTGGCTGTGGTTGTTCTGCCATTACTCTTAACGGATACATCTTGGAGATGATGCGCC
>JAEZPG010000090.1 GCA_023413555.1 Bacillota bacterium
TGGATTGTCCATTATTATTAACACAACGGGTTATCTTTGGCAAATGGAAACTATCCATCCTATGGTTCCTTAACAAACAAGAGTCTATGCGGTTTGGCGAGCTAAAAAAGGCTTTTGATGACCCCACTCTCACCCAGAAAATGCTGACACAACATCTCCGTGAACTTGAAAATGATCTCCTCATTGAACGGAGAGTGTATAACGAGGTTCCTCCTCGAGTGGAATACAGTCTTACGGAAATCGGGAAACGGTTCGGCCCTATTATTAACAGTATGGAAAAATGGGGTATTGAATACAAGGAACTTTTGTGACTGTTCTGGTTACAACAAGTTTTTCCTACTGCTCCTATGATAACTATCTCATCTATTAATTCTTAACATAAACATATGGCCGGTATGGAACATAATCATCTGTTCTCTACCGACCATATTTGTCATTTCTGACTTATGCAGTCTGTTCAAATTGTGAGTTATAAAGGTTAGCGTAGAATCCGTCTTTTGCCATAAGCTCTTCGTGGTTTCCCTGTTCAATGATATCACCATTGTTCATTACCAGAATCATATCAGCATTCTTAATAGTAGAAAGGCGATGGGCTATAATAAAGCTAGTGCGACCTTCCATCAGGTTATCCATAGCCTTCTGGATTCTTTCCTCCGTACGAGTATCTACAGAGCTAGTTGCCTCATCCAGAATTAGAATCTTGTCATCTGCAAGGATTGCGCGAGCTATTGTTAATAGCTGCTTCTGTCCTTGAGAGACGTTGCTTGCTTCTTCATTTAATTCCATCTGATATCCACCAGGAAGGGTTTTTATAAAATGATGTGCATGGGCAGCCTTCGCTGCTGCGATTACTTCTTCGTCGGTGGCATTCAGTCGACCATAACGGATATTCTCCATAATACTTCCTTTAAACAACCAGGTATCCTGTAGTACCATACCAAACATCTTTCTTAATTCACTTCTGTTAAAATCTTTGACATTATGACCATCTACTAGAATGGCACCATCTGTTACGTCATAGAAACGCATGAGTAACTTAACCATAGTAGTCTTACCAGCTCCAGTAGGGCCAACAATAGCAACTTTCTGACCTTGTTTCACATCACAACTAAAGTCATTGATAATAATCCTATCCTCGTTATATCCGAATTTTACATGATCAAAAATCACATTACCTTCAAGACCTTCAATGCTGACAGGATTATCTACTGTAACATCCTCTTCCTCTTCTTCTAAGAATTCAAAGACACGCTCTGCCGCTGCAAGAGTTGACTGGAACATGTTACTTACCTGAGCAATCTGGCTGATTGGCTGGGTAAAGCTCTTAACGTATTGGATAAACGCTTGAATATCTCCTAGCTTTATGGTTCCATTGATCATTAGGACAGCCCCGATGACTGCAACAGCCACATAGCCTAAGTTACCTACAAAACTCATGATTGGCATCATAGTTCCAGATAAGAACTGTGATTTCCATGCAGAATCATATAAGTCTTTATTTACCTTATTAAAGTCCTCTAGTACCTTTTCTTCTCCGTTAAATAATTTGACCACATTGTGCCCACCAAAGACTTCCTCTACCTGACCATTTACATGACCAAGATTCTCCTGTTGAGCTACGAAATGCTTCTGGGAACGTTTCATTATAATTCCCATTAAAAGTATTGAGATAGGAAGAATCAAAATGGTAATAAGGGTAAGTAATGGGGAGATTGTAAGCATCATGATAGCGATACCAATTAAAGTACAAATAGATGTAACTATCTGGGTTAGAGATTGGTTCAAGCTGGTTCCTAAGGTATCCACATCATTGGTAAAACGGGAAAGGACCTCACCATGTGTCATCTTATCAAAATACTTCATTGGAAGTCTGCTGATTTTCTCTGACAATTCTCTTCTCATACGGTAACTGATTTTCTGGGTAACACCAGTTACAATCCAACCCTGAATAAAGGAAAAAACCGCACTTGTTACATAAAGACCGATGAGAAGCATGATAATCTCTCCGATATAACCAAAATCAATGCCCTCTCCTCCACCTAGTTTACTGGCAAAACCTCTAAATATCTCAGTGGTTGCATTACCTAAAATCTTAGGGCCAATAACGGTAAATACGGTACTTCCTATAGCAAATAAAAGGACAAATAGGAATCCTATTTTATATGAACCGATATAATTCATCAGTTTCTTCAAAGTACCCTTTGTATCTTTGGCTTTTTCACTAGGAGCCATTGCACCCATTCCATGACCCATGCCACCACGCTTTTTAGGTTTAAATTCTCTCTGTGTATCACTCATGATCAGACACCTCCTTGCCAAGTGCTGAATTCTGTAGGTCTTTTTCTATCTCTGCCTGAGAAAGCTGGGATAAAGCAATTTGACGATATACCTCACAATTCTCTAATAGTTCTTTATGAGTTCCCTTGCCTGCCATCTTTCCATCATCTAGCACAATAATCTGCTCTGCATGAAGAATTGTACTAACACGCTGAGCTACAATTATCACCGTACTGTCTCCTATCTCCTGTTTTAGAGCTTTTCTCAAAGTCACATCTGTCTTGTAATCCAAAGCGGAGAAGCTATCGTCAAAGACATAGATCTTTGGTTCCTTAGCAATGGCTCTTGCAATAGAAAGACGTTGTTTCTGCCCTCCAGATACATTGGTACCACCTTGAGAAATGGAACTTTCAAAGCCATCCTCTTTTTCTTCAATAAAATCAGTAGCCTGAGCAATTCTTGCTGCCTTCTCCATTAACTCCTTAGATGCTTCTTGATTTCCATAGCGTAGATTGCTGTCAATGGTACCAGAGAATAGTACACCCTTTTGAGGGACAAAGCCAATCAATTCACGAAGATCATGCTGGGACATATCACGAATGTCCATACCATCTATAGTGATAGAGCCCTCTGTTACATCATATAATCTTGGAATTAAATGGACTAAAGTAGATTTACCACAACCAGTACTTCCTATAATTGCTGTAGTTTTTCCAGGCTCTGCAGTAAAATCTATGTCCTGTAGCGCATCTTCATCAGCATTAGGATACGCAAAATTCACATGGTTGAATCTTAGAACACCTTTCACATTCTCTATTTTCTTAGGTTCCTTAGTATCTGTAATGATGTTTTTCACAGTGAGAACCTCATCGATTCTTTTTATAGCAACAATCGCTCTAGGTAAGAAGATCGAAATCATGGTCATCATTAAGAAAGACATAACAATCATAATCGCATATTGCATAAAAGCAAAGATATCTCCAGTTTGTATTATTCCGGAATCTACCCCCTTTGCACCAAACCAGGTAATCAAAAGGGTAACCATATACATAACAAGTGACATCAATGGGAACATAAAGGTCATAGTCCTACTGGTAAATAAAGTATTTCTAGTTAAATCACTATTTGCCCCATCAAATCGTTTCTCTTCATGACGTTCTGCGGAAAAAGCTCGAATTACAGGTAAACCCGTAAGAATCTCTCTGGTTACCAGATTCAATCGATCCACCAATTTCTGCATGATATTAAATTTTGGCATCGCTACAATTAACAAAATAGCTACAATTGTCAATACAATTGCTACTGCTAATGCAATGATCCAGGACATCTGAGTATCCGTATTAATAACTTTAATCACACCCCCAATGCCGAGGATTGGTGCATATAATACCATTCTAAGTAAAAGCACGGTTAACATCTGTACCTGTTGAATATCATTAGTACATCGGGTAATTAATGAAGCTGTTGAGAATCTGTCTGTCTCCTGATTGGAAAAGCTAACCACCTTACTAAACATCTGCCCTCGCAAATTGAAACTTAATCCTGATCCTACCCGAGAAGCTATTAAGGTAACTGCTAGGGCAATTGCCATGGCAAGTAAAGATACTCCAATCATTTTTAATGCTGCAATAATCAGATAATTCATCTGTATTCCATCCACATCAATTCCAGCTCGCTCATAAATACCTTCTTCGTATTTAATTGCCATAGTATCCAGGCTATCCTCCATTTTAGATACTACATCTGTCACCTGGGAAGTTGCCTGAATTTTCGCTTCCTTCGGTAGCATTGCCAGAATCTCAAAGAAATTAAGCTCTTTTATGGCTGCCTGATTTTCTTTTGGTATCTGCTGTAACAAATATGTTTTTGACATATCGGCCATGGTAAATTCATTACCCTCTTTATCCTTCTGCGTACTGGTATAAAAATAGATGGTTGCTAATGGCCTTCGTAATGTCTGTCCCAACTTCTCCATATCCGAATTATTTTTACGGATATAGATAGAACCTTCTTTGATTCCTTTGTAATCCTTTGCAATCTCCTCTAGTTCCTGATTGCTTAAAGTAGAGGTATCTTTAAACTCATAGTTACTTAACACATACTCTTGATCCTTCTCATCAAGAAATAGCAATATCTGATTCATATCCTTCTCCGTCACTGCTTCTGGAGATAGTTCTGTAATTCCTTTTTGAGCAATTCCAACATTGATAATATCTGAGGTATAAGCTGGTAGTGATAAGTCACACCATGCTTGAATGACCAGCAGAACAATAATGCCCATCATTGCTAAATTAAATGGTTTTAAATGTTTTAAATATTTACCCATGTTCTCCTCCTAACTGTCTTTCTAATCTAGTCTGTGTTATTATTCTCGTCTCTGTTACATTGGTTACAGGATAAATCTGCTACTACCTCATAGAGCCGGTCCATCAACCGTAGCAGTTCTTCTGTATCCTCCGGTCCAAGCTCTAGCAGGATTTGATTCATATAGTTATTTATATGTCCTGTCATTTCCTCATTAATTCTCTTCCCTTTCTCTGTTAACCTGACAAATACTGTCCTTCTATCGGTTTTTGAAGGAATACGGATGATACAATTCTTCTCTTCTAATGTCCTTAGAATTCGTGAAGTGGCTGGCTTAGAATGCAGCATTAATTTACTTAGTTTTGAAATAGGAACACCAGGTAACTTAACCTGTGATCTTTCCTGTTTCTCTAATTCTCCATGAATAATACCTAGCATTTTATACTCACTTTGGGGACACTCTGTCACATCTATCACCTGATGATGTATTAGTTTATTGAACCGATACAATTTTTCCATAAATAGCTGGGTTTCCCTTGACTGTATCATGTTTTCCTCCCTTCCTTTTGCGTATAAACGATTCCTTTCTTTTTGATATTACACTCTATTACATTTTATTTAACAGTGTTAACTTTTAACTTAGTTAACAATATTTTATTATATTCTTTCCTTCTTTAATGTCAACTACTAATCTTATTGTTTATTATTTTTTTATGATTCATACATTATCATTTTATAGTTTGCTACTTGTCTTGTTCTACAAAAATAATATGATATAATAAGTAATATCTTAGAGTAAACAGAGAAAGGATAATTACTATGAAGCAAATTACAAGCTTTACTATAGACCATATGCACTTACTGCCGGGGATTTATGTTTCCAGAAAGGATAAAGTAGGGGAACATACCATTACTACTTTTGATTTGCGCATGACAAGACCAAATTATGAACCTGTTATGAATACAGCAGAGATGCATGCCATTGAACATCTGGCCGCTACCTTTCTCCGTAATCATATGGATTTTGGCAACAAGATTATTTATTTTGGGCCTATGGGATGCCGGACAGGTTTTTACCTACTTTTGGCAGGAGATTATGAATCTAAGGAGATTGTATCTCTTATGGTAGAGTTATTTGAATTTATCAGAGATTTTCACGATGAAGTGCCTGGCGCCTCTAAAGAAGGCTGTGGAAATTATTTGGATATGAACCTGCCAATGGCAAACTATCTGGCAAAGAAATATTTGGACAATGTGTTATACAATATTACAGAAGACCATCTGGTTTATCCAGAATGAAAATAACGGCAGTCTCGACAATATAGTCAAGACTGCCACCTTTTTTTGAATATCTAATATCAAGTTTTGTTTTTTGCAACCACCATACGTGAATTATGGATTTGAGGCAAGATTTTATCACCTACTTTAGTAATAATTGATACATATATGATATCAATGATTACTAATTGTATGATCCTTGACGTCATTGCATCTGAGCGAAACTTAGTTTCAAGTGAAGAACTGCAAATT
>JAEZPG010000091.1 GCA_023413555.1 Bacillota bacterium
AAGAACTTCCTTGTAGATTTCCTACTCGAAAGTTCTTATTTTTACGCTATTTAACAGCTTTTTTAGAGTACTCCGTAGTCACTAACAAACTATAATCAGCCTTCTTGTCTAACTGCCCAGCCTTATCTAAGATAGACTGAAGTAAATCAAAGCTTTCCTGTTTAAAGACAGTGTCACCTTTCCATGTATTTTGAGAACGGTAGCGTTCCACTATGCTAATAAGAGCCTCCATATCGGTTTCTTTAAATTGAGGTTTTATAACCTTTGCAATATCAGCAGAATCATGGGAGCCAACATACTCTAATCCTTTTTGAATCGCATTGGTAAAGCTTTGAATAATCTCAGGATGTTTCTTAATATAGCTTTTCTTTGCAGAATATGCCGTATACGGTACCATCCCACTTTCTACACCAAGACTTGCTACTACATATCCTTTTCCTTCTTTTTCAAGCTTGTAAGCAGCTGGCTCAAATTCAACTGTATAGTCACCGGTGCCGGATGCGAAAGCTTCTCCTGTCAGACCAAAGTCAATATTCTGAATAATAGTAACATCCTTATCTGGATCAATTCCTTTTTCCTTCAGGATATATTCTAATACCATTTGAGGCATTCCGCCTTCCCTACCACCAATGATAGTTTTTCCTTTTAGCTGGTTCCAATCGAATTTCTCTTGTTTCTCTCTACCTACCAAAAAGTTTCCTGCCCTCTGTGTTAACTGAGCAAAGTTTACAATATAGTCCTCTTTCCCTTGGTTGTATACGTAAATAGAAGCTTCCGATCCCATAAACCCAATATCTGCATCACCTGATAATACCGCTGTCATCGTCTTATCCGCCCCTAATCCATTAACCAGATCAACATCCAATCCCTCCTCTGCGAAATAACCTTTTTCTATTGCCACATACATAGGTGCATAAAAAATGGAATGTGCAACCTCATTTAAATTCACTTTGGTAAGGCCATTGTCCTTTTTACAGGCAACCAAGGAGCAAAGTATCATGACCATGGTTAAACCAATCGCCATCAGCTTTCTCTTCATTATAATCCTCCTCTACCTATACTATAGTCAATATATGATAGAGTTAGTATTTTGTGAAATAGTGTTACCTTGGAATGTGAAATTCCTCTTCTATATCTCTTCTATCCCATAGTTCTACCTGACTGGCCTCTGCTAACTGCCTGGCTGCCTTCGTATAATAACTGTTGGTAACCACCATTCCATTTGGAATGTCATAATACTGCATAGCACCAATCACTTCTTGGACCGCTTTTATCCCTACTGCCCCTGAATACCGTTTAGCCTGTACCACATAATGCTTACGACGGCGCTTCATAATGAGATCCGCCCCAAAATCACCAGAAATGGGCGTCAATCTAACTCGGAATCCTCTTTTCTTAAACTGTACCATCAGATATTCCTCAAATCGTTCTCCACTCATCTGGTCAATTGTTTTAAAAGAGCTGTGAAGAAGGCGCTGTCTCCTCCATAGCCCAAACGAAAGAACCATAACAACAATAGCTCCTAGTAATAATCCATACTGTTCAAAAGAAATATATTGGTAGCTATCTCCGATATAGCCAATTGCCACAAGAAACACAGCAATGATTCCTACATGTATCAATCGTCTCATATTCTGTCTCTCATAATAGTTTTACATTCTTCTATCTTCTTCTTACTGCACCATAGTTACTTTGACTGAGCCAAACCTCAAGTTTTGTCACTATATCATGATATACCTTTTTATCCTTTTCATTCAATATTTCATGACGCATCCCCTTATAAATAGTATATTTCACATTCCTATAACCTACTTCTTTCATAAGATTTACTGCCTTTAAGAATTCCTTCTGACTGGTCATACATGGGTCTTCACTTCCCGAGATAAACCAAATGGGAAGTTTACTATTATTCATGTTCCAATGGTGCTTATCATATACAGTCATCATTAATTTAAAGAGGTTCTCAAAGCCGTTGAGGCTAAAGGTAAAACCACATAAATCACTTTCGTCATAAGCCTTTACAATATCTTCATTGTTGCATATCCATGAATTTTCAGAAGATTTCTTATGAATCTTGCTGTTAAAATTCCCTAGTGTAAGCTTTTGGAGAAATCGCGCCGGGGTTTTATCTCCTAATATTTTGCCACTTATCTTTGCGATCAGATAGGCAAAACTACAGGCGCGATTATTACTTGGGGAGCCACATACAATAAGTCCATCTAATACCCTGTCATAACGTTTTATATAAGCCCTTGCCACAAGAGACCCCATACTATGCCCCATGAGGAAAATAGGAAGCTCCGGATATTTTTTACGAATAAAACGGCTAATCTGATTGGTGTCCTCTACAAGTGCTTTTGCCCCATTTTCATACATATACCCCAAGTCATCCTTACTGTATACACTGGCTCCATGGCCTCTATGATCATGAATGATACTGACAAAGCCCTGTTTTGCCAAATAATTCATAAAATCTTCATATCTCTCTTTATTTTCGCACATTCCATGTAAAATCTGCACAATGGCTTTAGGCGATATTTCAGGTTCCACTAAAAGGACACTTAAAGGCAAACCATCCATATGGGATTTTACTGTAATATGATGCTTTTTCATAGTAGTACCTTCTTTCTAAATCATTTTATCTTAGGTTACCCAAAAAATGATATTAATCTGCTTATTAATTAATTTTATAAGTTAAAAGTGATTTGTAAAGTATAGAGAGTCAAGACCACCGGCTTAGCCGGTGGCTTGCACTAGCCCTATAAGGGCTTTTCTCCTGCTTGCGCCCGGAGGCGCCTGAAGGGTTCGCCAATTGCATTTCTTCTTCAGGCTAGCCCTAAAGGGCTT
>JAEZPG010000093.1 GCA_023413555.1 Bacillota bacterium
AAGCGTCTGAAGCAATATCCTCATGAGCTTTCGGGAGGCATGCGGCAGAGGGTCATGATAGCCATAGCCCTTGCCTGTGAACCCAAGCTGCTCATAGCGGACGAGCCGACAACAGCGCTGGATGTTACAATACAGGCTCAGATATTGGAATTGATGATAGAGCTGAAGAATAAAATTGGTATGTCCATAATTATGATTACTCATGACTTGGGCATAGTAGCAAATATGTGCAAGAAAATTGCTGTCATGTACGCAGGGAAAATAGTTGAATATGGAACAACAGATGAAATATTCTACAATCCCAAGCATGAATACACAAAGGGTCTGCTCCGCAGCATACCGAAGCTGACCGACAAGGATCATAAAAAGCTGGTCCCGATAGAAGGCACACCGGTGGATATGCTCAATCCGCCTGCTGGATGCCCATTTGCTCCGCGCTGTGACAGCTGTATGAAGATATGCTTGAAGAAGATGCCGGAATATACCCATATTTCGGAGGATCATTACAGCGCATGCTGGCTCCTGCAGAAGGAAGAGGCTGTGCAAGGGAGGGATAAAGCATGAGCAGACTTGTTGAGGTAAAAAACCTGAAGCAGTATTTCCGCGCAGGCGGAAGCATGTTTAACCCAATGTATGTAAAAGCAGTCGATGATGTGAGTTTTTATATAGATAAGGGCGAAACGCTGGGACTTGTCGGTGAGAGCGGTTGCGGAAAGACCACCACTGGCCGTACGCTTTTAAGACTTTATGAGCCCACAAGCGGACAGATAATCTACGATGGCAAGGATATCACAAAAGCTGACATGCTGCCTTACAGGCGCAAGATGCAGATCGTTTTCCAGGATCCCTATGCCAGCCTTGACCCGCGTATGACAGTCGGAGATATAGTTGGCGAGGCCATTGATATCCATAAACTCACATCGAACAAAAACGAACGCAAGGAAAAGATCTATGCGATGCTGGAACGTGTCGGACTGAACAGTGAACATGCCAACCGTTATCCGCATGAGTTCTCAGGCGGTCAGCGTCAGCGTATCGGTATAGCAAGGGCACTTGCTGTGGATCCGGAGTTTATCGTATGTGATGAGCCCATATCGGCGTTGGATGTTTCTATACAGGCACAGGTGGTAAATATGTTCGAAGAACTGCAGCAGGATCTGGGACTGACTTATCTGTTCATAGCCCATGATCTCAATGTAGTAAAGCATATAAACAACAGGATAGGAGTTATGTACCTGGGCAAGCTGGTTGAGCTCGCTGACAGCTACGAGTTGACCTTCCACAATCTGCACCCGTATACCAAATCGCTTATTTCTGCGATACCTGTCGCAGATCCTGAGGAAAGCCGCAAGAAGCAAAGGATAGTGCTGGAAGGCGATGTGCCCAGTCCGTTGAACCCGCCGTCAGGCTGCAGGTTCAGGACAAGATGCAGATATGCCACCGAGCTTTGTGCACAGCAGGAACCTGAGTTCAAAGAGGTTTCGCCGGGACACAGCGTTGCATGCCATCATATTGATAAGATAAACTGACATACAAATTATTATGTATTAAATGAAGCCATTCAGGGGGATTATAACAAATAGACGATATTATTTGGTATGCGGCTCCTGAATGGTTGCATTTTAATAAATACGGTACATATAGTACTGAAAAATTATAGGAGGAAATTATATGAAACGGAAAGCAGCACTTCTGATCTCATTTGTACTGGTATTCAGTATGCTTTTCACCGCGTGCGGCGGAGCCAATGCGGGAAAAGCAGATGTCCTGACAGTTTGTGTAGGACCTGATCCGGACACGATCGATCCGGCACTGAACTCCTCGGTTGACGGAGCAACGCTGATCATCCATGGTTTTGAAGGCCTTATGACACTCGACAAGAACGGTACTCCTGTTCCTGGTCAGGCAAAGAGCTATGACATCAGTGAAGATGGAACAACTTACACCTTCCACCTCCGTGATGGTTTGAAATGGAGTGATGGAAAAGCTCTCAAGGCAAGTGATTTCGTATATTCCTGGAATCGTGCCATAGACCCTGAAACAGCAGCCGACTACGCTTACATGTACGAAGTAATTGACGGTTATGATGAAGGCACCCTCAATATCAGTGCGCCTGATGACAAAACCTTTGTAGTCAAGCTGAAGAATGCAGTTCCATATTTTCTTGAACTCTGCGCATTCCCGACCTATTCACCTGTACGTCAGGATCTTATCGAAGCCAATGGCGATGCCTGGGCAGTAGATCCCAAGACCTATATAGGCAATGGTCCTTACAAGATGACTGAATGGGTTCCCGGATCCCACATGATCTATGAAAAGAACAAGAACTACTGGGATTATAAGAACCTGGGCACTCCTAAGATCAAGTTTGTCCTTATGGAAGATGACAACGCAATATTGAACGCTTTCCAGAAGGGCGAAATACTCTTTGCAGACAATATGCCAAATGATGAAATAGAGGCATGGAGAAATAAACCTGAATTCTTCCTCGCAGGACAGCTGGGAACATATTACGTATCCTTCAATACACAGAAGGCTCCGCTTAATGATCCCAAGGTTCGTAAAGCATTGACCCTTGCTATTGACCGCGATTTCATATGCGTGAACATAGGCCAGTCCGGACAGGAACCTGCAGGCGCATTCGTTCCCACAGGATTGACTGATGCAGATCCGACAAAGGAATTCCGTGATGTAGGCGGAGATTACTATGATCCTACAAAGGCAGCATATGAGGCCAATCTTGCAGAGGCAAAGAAGCTTCTTGCCGAAGCAGGCTATCCGGTTGGAAAAGGACTTCCGACAATCGAGTACCTGTACAATGAAAGCACAGGACATCAGAAGATAGGTGAAGCTCTCCAGGATATGTGGAAGAAGATCGGCGTCAATGTTACGCTGGTTTCCCAGGAGTGGGGCACATACCTCAACACCCGTAAGAACGGCGAATACTTCATCGCACGTAACGGATGGCTCGCTGACTACAATGATCCGATTTCCTTCCTTGACATGTGGATCACCGGCAGCGGAAACAACGATGCTCAGTGGAGCAATGCTCAGTATGACGAGCTCATCAAGAAGGTCAAGTCTTCAACTGATACAGCAGAGCGCTACAAGCTGATGCATGAAGCAGAAGACATCATCTTCGCTGAAAGCATGCTTGCACCGATCTACTATTATGTGGATCTGTACCTGCTCAACCAGAAGATCGAGGGCTTCTACTCCTCACCTCTGGGTTACAAGTACTTCATGTACGCTACAG
>JAEZPG010000115.1 GCA_023413555.1 Bacillota bacterium
TATGTACTACTAGCGTTTATTACCTTTTCCCCATCCTTTACAGTATAATATACAGTAATATCCGCTTTACCTGGCTTTACACCTTTTACAGAGAAAGAACATCCACTCATTATACCATTCTTGACTATAGATACTATGGTAGGGTCACTACTTACAACATTAGTAACAATAGCGTCTGCTTTGACTCCTCTTACTAGAATATTATCAAGACTCGTTTTCTTTATCTCGTTCATTAATATACCGGTACTAGACACCAAACCATTATCTAAGACAAGAGGAACCACGCTAAAATTATACCTCTTAGAAACTGCAATCGGTGTCGTACTACTGCCCTCATAAGCTTCTATACAACCTAATACAGTTCCTCTCTTTATAGCAGTTAAGGTAACATTATTTCCCACTATCTTGACATCCATACTCTCTGCAGTTGAGGCACTATCTGCCTTCCAGATAAAATTAACATTATCTGTTACTTCTTTGGTTTTAACTACACCGTCCTCTATGTATTTTTTTTCTAATTTCAAAGTTTGATATTTCGTATCTCCCGTATACCATTTGCTAGGCAACTCTTCACATACAAAACTATATTCTTCATAAACTTGAGGCGTATCGATACTGGTAACTTTAAAACCATACTTTGCTATAGAACGATTTGAACACAATCTAATCTTTATGGTATCATCCCACACTGTAATTGTTTTTCTTGATAATTGAAACAATGTATAGGTACCTATACATACATTATTCTTGTTATATAGATAGATAAAATCTGCATTATTCTCTAACTCAGTTTGACTATCAAAGGTTATACTCAATGCAGGTTTCCCTTCATCCTTATAAATCCAAAGATGATCTTCATTATCTTTATATGGGTGAGAAGATTGTAGTTCATCCACACTAGTTGCTTCAGTAATATTGGCAAGATCATATCCATCAAGGCTAGGAGCATTGGATACACTGCTTTGGGATATGGAACGAACCCCATTCGTTATATCCTTGCTAGGGTTACCCTCAGTCAACTTCTTTACTTGATCTTGTTTGAATTCACCTTGTTGATGCACTTCTGTTTTTTGTAGGTAAGTACTGCTCCTTTTCAGAAGTCAATCCAAACAGATGATTATCCGTATTGTAGTCTGGTTGAGACAAAGTATCCTCACTTAGTTCCCCGACAGTCTGTTTGGTCTCTAAAGTGGTTTTCTGTTGCATGCTTGAGTGCTTATTCGTATATACTATTGTTGACAGTAAAAGCAACGCAAGACAAGCTATTGGTATCATTTTCACTAATAACTTATGGTTTTTCATAAACTCCTCCTTTATTACATGCTTTGTTATAATTAGTCAGCATTTATCTATCTTAATCATTATTATCTATATAATTACTATTTATGTCAATATATAATAATTCCTACTAGACCATCCAACTTTCTCATTGCCTTTTTTATTCATGATAGCTGTGCAGTTTACAAACAGATATAAATGTAATAATCCTTTCTTTTAAAGGCTTTTGCTATATAGCTTATATTGTGATAAAATAAGCCTATCTTGTATTGGGTGTATAGGTTACTCTTAAAGGAAGCCACCCCCAATTGTTAGTATTAAAAATGGCGGACACATGGATAATCGTTTAGATACCCTAGAAAAGATTATTCCTATACTAGAAGGGAGCTAATAATGCCAACTATATATTTAATAGCTGACTTACATTTTGGTAGCAAATCGATTATAAGATATGAAAATAGACCTTTTAAGAATGTGGTAGAAATGGATTCTTGCTTAATCGGAAACTGGAATGCTACTGTCTCTGAGGAAGACAGTGTATATGTACTTGGCGACTTCTCTTTTTATTCTGAAGAACAGGATCAGGAAATTCTTTCAAAGCTAAAGGGTAACAAGATATTAATTATGGGAAATCACGACACCCACCGAACTCCAGCACAATGGCGTAATCTAGGATTTTCTGAATGTAGTCCTTGGCCAATCATTCTAAATGAGTTTTTCATCCTATCTCATGAGCCCATGTACATCAATACGAATATGCCCTATGGAAATTTTTATGGACACATTCACAGTAATTCTTCCTATAAGAATGTATCAAAACAAAGTGCCTGCGTATGTGCTGAGCGAATTCATTATACTCCAGTATCTCTTGAATGTTTAATCAAACAAATGAAAGAAGAGAATATCTAACTCTCTTGGATCATCATATGGCGGTGGCAGAATGCCACCCCTTTAAGAATTGTTACTTTGATGACCATCTTACAATAATTAACCTTCCCATCAAAAGAACCAAAAGAAATTCTTCATTTCCATAAGAATTCTCCATATTTTTGTTTTTCTACTCCATTTATTGTTATTATAATGTATATATTGACATATAAAAACCTGTTAACTATAATAAATTTAGCAGGTTTTTCACCTGTATTGGTATATAAATCAAAATAAATAATATGAAAGAAAAGTTAGTTCAGGGACTAACTTAAAGGGGGATTCATCCACATGGAAGTTACAATTAAACAATTGAATCAGAAGATAAAGCCACTTGGAATGGGTTGTTGGGCAATCGGCGGAGCATGGGGACCAGACGATGTTGCTCTTGGTTGGTCAACGGTTGACGACAAAGAATCCATTAGAGCGCTTAGAATTGCTTATGAAAGAGGCATCACATTATTTGACACGGCTGCTACTTACGGTTATGGACATAGTGAAAAAGTTCTTGGAGAAGCTTTCCATGATATAAGGGATAAGATTCTTATTGCAACCAAATTTGGTTGCCCATGTGATGACGTGAAAAAAGAAGGCCTTGGTGTTAGCGTTGAGCGAGAATCCATTATTGCAGAATGTCATGATTCCTTAAGGAGACTTCGAACTGATTATATTGATATCTACCAGCTCCATATACAGCCATTGGAGAAAGAAGTAGCTGAGGATGTTATTGAAACACTGGAATACTTAAAAGATAGAGGTGATATTCGTAGCTATGGATGGAGCACTGATACTCCAAAAGAAGCTGAGATATTTCTTGCTCACCCAGCTTGCAGTGCAATACAGTTTGATTTAAACATCTTTGCGAATAATACTAAAATGGTTGAACTTCTGAACAAACATGAAACCATGGGACTAAATCGCCAGCCATTGGCTATGGGGCTTTTATCAGGTAAGTATAATGAAAGCAGTAGATTTCCAAAAGATGATATCCGTTCTGAGAACATAGACTGGATGATGTACTTTCAGAATGGAATTCCTAATAGTCGATTACTGGACAAATTGAATGCTATCCGTGAAATCCTCACCTCTGAAGGACGTAATATGGTTCAAGGGGCATTGGCATGGAACTGGGCAAAAAGTCCATATATGGTACCTATTCCAGGTTTTAAAAATGTAAGTCAGGTTGAAGCTAATATTCGTGCGCTTGAATTTGGCCCATTATCTAAGAAACAAGTTGATGAGATAGACCAGATTGTGAAAGAAGAGAACTAGTCAATTCTCATTACTATTATGAAGTGGGTAAAAAGTTTGATACTTCAGAGAGAACAACCCTCTGTATTTACTACATAATTTCATCATTATATGAACGAACGGTTAGTTAAGAAACTATCTTTTAAGGAGGATTCATCAAAATGGAAGTTACGATTAAACAATTGAATCAGAAGATAAAACCACTTGGAATGGGTGGTTGGGCAATCGGTGGAACATGGGGACCATTAGATCTTGCTCTTGGTTGGTCAACAGTGGACGACAGAGAATCCATTAGAGCGCTAAGAATTGCTTATGAACGAGGAATTCAATTATTTGACACTGCTGCTACCTATGGTTATGGACATAGCGAAAAGGTTCTTGGAGAAGCGTTTCATGATATAAGGGATAAGATTCTTATTGCAACCAAATTTGGTTGCCCATGTGATGATGTAAAAAAAGAACGCCTTGGTATCAATTTAGAACGAGAATCCATTATTGCAGAATGTCATGATTCCCTAAGAAGACTTCAAACTGATTATATTGATATCTATCAGCTCCATATACAACCAGTAGAGAAAGAAGTAGCTGAAGACATCATTGAAACACTGGAATACTTAAAAGGCAGGGGTGATATTCGTAGCTATGGATGGAGTACAGATACTCCAGAAGAAGCAGAGGTCTTTCTTGCTCACCCAGCTTGCAGTGCAATACAGTTTGATTTAAACATCTTTGCGAATAATACTAAAATGGTTGAACTTCTGGACAGATATGAAACCTTGGGACTAAACCGCCAACCATTGGCAATGGGTCTATTATCTGGAAAATTTAATGAAGATAGTAGATTCCCAAAAGATGATCTCCGTTCTAAGAACATAAACTGGATGAGATATTTTCAGAATGGAGCTCCTAACAAACAATTACTGGTTAAATTGGATGCAATTCGTGAAATCCTCACCTCTGATGGACGAAATATGGTTCAAGGGGCATTGGCATGGAACTGGGCAAAAAGTCCATATATGGTACCTATTCCAGGTTTTAAAAATGTAAACCAGGTTGAAACTAATATTCGTGCGCTTGAATTTGGCCCATTATCTAAGAAACAAGTTGATGAGATAGACCAGATCGTGAAAGAAGAGAACTAGTCAATTCTCATTACTATTATACGATGATTTCCGTAGATTTAAGCGAAGAAGAGTTACTGGCATGCGATAATATCATTATTACCGTAGAAAGCTGATAAATTATAGTTTCTAATGAAAGGCAATCTCAAACTAGGAATTACGTAATACCTCAAGTCATCTAAAACTCTTAGGATTCTCAGGTAAGCTAAGCGCTGAAACCAGCTCTGGAAGTATTCAACTTCTGCTTCCTTGAGAGTCCTTATTCACTTTCTCTTCGCAGGAGCGCATAGCTAATAACGTCTTTTTAAATAACTGATCAAGCTCCCAACCTAATCTTTCTGCCCCGGTTCGGATGACATCCCTGGAACAGCCTGCGGCAAATCTCTTATCTTTGAACTTTTTCTTGATACTAGATGCTTCCATATCCATGACACTTTTAGATGGACGCATTCTAACGGCTGCACCAATAAGTCCCGTAAGCTCATCGATAGCAAATAGTATCTTTTCCATTTCATGCTCCGGCTCAATCTCACAGCAAATTCCATAGCCATGGCTACAAATGCTATGAATCATATCCTCTCCAACTCCAGCCGGTCGGAGTAGCTCAGGAGCTTTTATGCAGTGTTCCTCTGGAAACTGCTCAAAATCAATGTCATGAAGAAGGCCCACAATTCCCCAGTACTCTTCCCCTTCCCCATATCCTAATTCCTTGGCATACCAACGCATTGTACCTTCCACTGTCAGTCCATGTACAATGTGAAATGGTTCTTTGTTATATTGCTTTAATAACTGAAATGCTTGTTCTCTAGTGAGATTACTTTTCATCCGCAATTACTCCTTTATATATTTACTTACTCTCATTTGATATATGGTCTATTATTCTTTCTTACCTCAGCATTAAGCCTTGTCAACGCCAAGATAGAACCTTAATCACCCTGTTGTCATATGGTACTACATTATATATAAGTATATTATTCTGCTCACTAATAGTCAAGTTCTCCCATATCCAGTAATCCTAGTTCCCAAACATTAACTATGACTCCACACACTGGAAGAAAACCACTCCTAATCTCATGCATTTTTCCTATTATGATGCCTGCGATTCTCTTTTTACGAAGGAGCTTCTTTAATCATTCACCAATTAAAAATTACTTTCACTTAATTTGTGAGTATTATTTTGTGATGTAATATATATTTCTGCTCCCATATATAAACAAATTATAGAAATGTACGATAATACTAATGTAGAAATTTTATAAAATAATTGGCCTAATTATTTGGATTGGAGGATTTATGGATAGTCAATTCATATACCCTAGAAAAGGAGATAAAGATACAGTATATTTAAAAAATGTCATTCACAAAGAGAATATCATTGTAGGGGATTACACGATTTATAATGATTTCGTTAATGACCCTTGTTTATTTGAGAAGAATAATGTCTTATATCATTATCCCATTAATAAAGACAACCTAATTATAGGTAAATATTGTTCCATAGCCTGTGGAGCCAAGTTTATCTTCACCTCAGCAAATCACACTATGAGGTCTATATCTACCTATCCTTTTCCTATTTTTTTTGACGAATGGGACTTGAATATTGGTGATATTACCAAGGCTTGGGATAATAAAGGGGATATCGTTATTGGGAACGATGTCTGGATTGGTTATGAAGCTGTCATTATGCCTGGTGTGACCATTGGGGATGGCGCCATTGTCGGAACGAGAGCAGTGGTAACAAAAGATGTTCCCCCTTACACTGTGGTGGGAGGAACACCTGCTCACATCATTAAAAAACGTTTTGATGATGAAACTATAGAACGGTTACTACAGATAAAATGGTGGAATTGGGAAGATGAGAAAGTCAAAAGCCATATTCAGGAGATTCAGCATGGACGATTGTAACATGATATTCCAAATACCTTATGATCGGAGGCTACTGAGGTAATCATTTATTCTCCCGTGGGCACCTTTCGCCGTAACTCCACCTAGATATTCCTCTGTTTTTTCAACAATAATATATTTATCCAGATAAATAACGCGGAAATACCCGATAACACCACTAAATCAATCCAGATTACTGAGACGCCATTTCCATTAATCATAATACAGGTCAAAGCGTGAGCGGTGTAATGTAAAGGAAATAGGCAACCCAACTTCTCCCATATACCCGAGATGCGAAACAATCCAGCAAGAAATATCTGGGGCAGTATCACGATAGGAATAAACTGTACCATCTGGAATTCACTGTTGGCCAATGTAGATAACAGAATACCAAGGCATAATGCATTTATTGCAGTTAACAGTATAATAAGGAGTACGAGAAAAATACTCCCTTGTACGGTTATCCCCAATACATATACCACAAACATAGTTACCAATAAGGACTGTAACACAGCCATCAACCCAAAGCCTATCAAATAGCCACTTACAATTTCATAACGACGTATTGGAGTGGACAAAAGCTTTTCCATGGTTCCGGTAGTTCGCTCATTTAAGAAATTAATCCCAGCTATTAAAAAGACAAAGAAATAGACAATGATTCCAATTAGCTGGGTTCCGAATTTTTCAAAAAGGTTTCCATCCTCACTACCTGTTACATAGTGGGTGACATACTCCGGGTCCTTCAAAGATATCCCTAATATGCTTGTTCTCTTCAGCTTTTGTTCCAATTCCTGCTTAAGTACAACAGTATTTGCACTTTTTATCACCATCTGAGCTTTAGATGCTACAACGGTATCTGCTCCTCCCAAATAAATGATAGCATTCCCTTTGTCGTCAATTTGCACAGCTGCATCAATCTCCTGATTCTTAATCTTTTGCTTAGCCTCTGTAAGTGTAACTTTGTGTAAGATGATATCAAAATCCTCATTTCCCTTAAGTCCCTGCTTAAACTCCTCACTGGCTGCAATAATTCCTATGGTACAGTGATTGTCTTCTGAATTCAAAATAAAATAAATCACTGTTATAATAAACAATGGTGCCAGCACTATAAGCAGCATGGTACGTTTATCATGAATAATCTGTTCCACTATTCTCTTTGTTAGGGCTACTATTCTCATATACCATTCCCCTTTCGCTGACAATTATAATAAATAAATGCCTCTTCTATGCTCTCACACCCAGCTATCCTTTGAACTTCCTTTGGAGTTCCTGTAATTAGAATTTGGCCCTCCTGCATCATCACTAATCGGTCGCAGTGTGCCACTTCATCCATGACGTGTGTCGTAATAATAATGGTAACTCCGTTTGCCCGCATCGTAAAAAGAGTATCCCATATGCTCTTACGAAGTACCGGGTCTATCCCCACTGTCGGTTCATCTAGAATTAAAACCTGCGGATTTGCAAGTAAAGTAATTGCAAGAGATAACCGTTGCTTCATACCTCCTGAATAAGCACTAACCATCTTTCCTAGATCTTTAGTTAACCCTACTAGGTAAGTAACCTCTTCTATCCTGCTATGTATCTCCTTCTTTTTTAGCCCATACATAGAACCAAAAAACTTCAGATTTTCGTATCCTGACAGTACCGGATACAGCGCTGCAGTCTGCCCCATATAACCGATTCTTCCCATGGTTTCAAAATTAGGCATTTTCTTTCCTAGTACTTCTATTCGTCCAGCATCTGGTTTTAGTATCCCTGCCATGATTCTTACAGTAGTTGATTTTCCACATCCTGAAGGGCCTAATATTCCAAATATCTCCCCTTGCTTTATCTCCATGGTCACATCGGAAAGCACTTTCTTCTTGCCATATGACTTATTGATATCGTAAAGCGCTATTGCAATCCTCGATGTTTCTTCCATAAGACACCTCCAAATGATTCATTCTTAATCCATAACGTTTTAATTTATGAGCTGTTGCAACTCAGGTTATTATAGACTAGAATATGTTTAAATAAAACAAACAAAATCCAACAATTTGTTGGATTTTGTTTAGGAAGAAGGTTCTTTTCATGCCTAGAAAAAGTAATTATTCTGCTGAAGAAACTAAAAAAGCCATCAAGAAAACCTTTATGGAATTATACCGTATAAAATCTTTTGATAAAATAACCATAGGGGAATTGGCAGGAACTGCACATGTAAACCGCTCCACCTTTTATTACTATTTTGAGGACATTTATGATTTAGTTTACCAGATAGAACAAGACTTTCTTTTTACCGTACAGCAAACATTTCCATACATTATATCCGGTATTTTAAATCGCAACTTTAACGACCACCCTACTGTCTTAATTGATTTCTATCAGAAGTACCAAAAAGAATTACTTCTTTTTCTTGTAGAAAAACCAAATCCAAAAGTCATACAAACTATAAAAAATTATGCAAAGGAATATGCCCTCGGCCTGATGGGGCTCTCCCTAGAACATCTTACATTAAGGCAAAAACTGATTACTGAGTATATAGCCAATGCCCAACTTGGCTTAATCGGCTGGTGGTTACAAAATGGTCAGGAATGTTCCGTAGAAGAATTAGGTCAACTGATTTCTAAGGTAAATATGGAAGGACCATTTCCGACACTACTAGAGAGTATAGACCAACAAAGAAGTTATGTATAGAATTCTTAAACTTTAACATGATACTTCTTCCACTTTATAGCAACTTATATAAACCTCTTCCACATAGATTTTCTTAAGCTGTGTGAGTATATTATAATGGGCCGTTCCTTTATGCTTCTCTTGTTCCGTTTGATTGGTCCAAAGTTCCATAAGGTAGACTTCATTTTCATTCTCCGTTGATAGACTAATCTGATACTTCATGTTTCCAGGCTCCTGTCTTGAATACTGTGGAATCTTTGCCTCACGAACTGCCTGTACAAATTCTTCCCTTGAACCGTCCTTGATTAAATATACTACACTGGCCATTATACACTCATGCATTGAGTGTATGGCTTCTTTATAATTCTGTGCCCTTATTACAGCAAAATACTTTCCAAATTCTATGGTCCACATATCCATCTCTTCATCTATGTTATTCACTTTATTCATAATAAAACAAATAAACCGACATGAGGTTTTAGCCATTTCCGGAATCAAATAGGTAACCCCCCACTCTGCATCTCTTTTGTCATCCTCAAATCCATTTCTAGCATCTACAATCAAATTACTCCCAGGATGATTACGTAGTAGTTCAAGTGCAAATACAGCTGGCTCTCTATAATTATCTATGTAGGCCGCCTTTTTCCATGTTAAAGAAACAACTTTATCTTCTTCTATATACTGAACATTGGCATAGTCTGAATTGAACTCTTTCATTTAATTAAACCTCCATACAACACATATTTTATTCCATTATATAAGTATTCCAATGAGATGTATTACAGACAGAATACCCATTACAGCAATAATACTCATAGAAAGTTTATTGCTAAGTTTATTATTTACATGTTTAGTAAAACACAAATGAAGTATTAAGTGGGCTATTAGAAATACATCTACAATATACACTGCCAACATGTAATACGTAGAATACAATAACAGAATCAGTATTGTGTACAATGGAATATGAAGTAAGAGAAACATCATATATGCTTTCTTATCTTCCATATCTTTTAAGATAAGAAACATCTTCCATTCCTGATACCGAATAGCCTCCATCTCGTGTACAGATAGTAATGCTAAATTAAGGGAAAATATTATTGTTAAAATATTATTCATTCTTCATTCTCTCCTTTACAATCTAGTCACAATCCTCATTTTCCAACTCACATAATATAATAACCATCAATGACGACTGTTGCTGCTCCACCAAATAAAATATTACCTCTATCACATTTGATCATAACAGAATTGAACTCGATATTGTCTCCACCTTGTTCCACAGCTACAGCTTCTCCGTTCCACAGTTGATGTTTCAACAGATAGTTTGCAAATGCACTATTTCCTGAACCGGTCGCAGGGTCCTCCAAATAACCATACTTTGGTGCAAAAACACGGGTATGAGCAATACATTTGTCATTTTTAGTCTCTTTACTAAACATAAGTATAATATCAATATCATTAGTTATACAAAATTCTTTTAACTGACTTTCTATTGGGTAAACTGTTATTTCCTTTTCAAGTGTTCTAATCGGCACAATTATTGTCCTCAATCCTGCATCAAGTAAATCGATTGGATACTTTGGGTCAATACTCTGCATTGTAATATTCAAAGCACTTGCAATCTCCTCCTGTGGTATACTTTTGTTAAAATACTGTGCTTTGGGTGCAGTTATGTATATTACACCATCCTGTTTAATTGAATTATACACTTTCAATATGCCTTTTTTATTGGTTTCAATCTGTATTTTATCCTTATATCTCAATTGTTCATCATTGGCAATAATATCATACATTGTTGCTATGGTACCATGTCCACAAAATTCAACTTCACATTCAGACGAATAGTAAGTAAGCTTACAATCAGCCTCTTTAGAATTAGAACAAAATACAACCTCTGACACAAATCCAGAATGTTCTTTCCCAATACTAAGCATTTCTTCATCTGATAATTCTTCTTCCCCCAGCATTAAGTATGCAGCTGGATTACCTTTGGAATTCTCTGATGTAAAAGCGTTTACTTTTTTATACCTATATTTTCTCATAACTGACCTCCAACGACATATTAATTAATTATTATAGCTATATCTCTTCTTATTGATCGTGTTCTTCTCTACGCAGAATACCATACTTTTCCTTTATATTCAAGTTTTTGCATTTATGAAATGCTATAGAAAACGGTACTTCTTATAATTCTTTCATGGTATAATGCTTGCAAAAATGAACTTTTCCCTACCATTTCCACCGAAAATGAACTTTTTTTTATGTCTCTTCAAAAAAGTTTAACTTTAGATGGAAAATACTTGAACTTCTGCGACTATTGTGCTAAAGTTAATTTATTGAAAATGAACTTGCTATGCTTTTGATGAACTAACCTGATTAGAGAATGAAGAAGGAGAAGGAAAGATGGCTGATACATTATTTTCAGAACGCTTTAAAGAGGCGATGGAGAAACATGGGATGAAACAGGTTGATCTACTTCGAGTGGCCTCTGACCAAGGGGTTAAACTTGGTAAGAGCCAAATTAGCCAATATGTAAGTGGTAAAGCTGTTCCAAGAGAAAATTTAGGACGTTTTCTTGCGGAAGTACTGAGTGTTGAGATCGACTGGTTATATGGAAAAGATTCAAAAACTAATGTATCCGGGAATGCCAACCTGAGAGATTTTTCTAGTGTTGGCACTTTTGTAGAAGGGAAGGCTATTATGCGGGAATTTAAAAAATCAGCAAAGTTAGATAATGTTTTATACGATGTAAGAGGACCTGTTGTAGACGAAGCGGCTAGAATGGAGGAAAGTGGCACCCATGTATTGAAGCTGAACATTGGTAATCCAGCACCATTTGGTTTTCGTACACCAGATGAGGTTGTGTATGATATGCAACGGCAGTTGACGGAATGCGAAGGATACTCTGTAGCAAAAGGAATATATTCAGCAAGAAAGGCTATTATGCAGTATTCACAGATTAAGAAACTTCCTAATGTCTCTATTGAAGATATCTATACCGGAAATGGTGTTAGTGAACTAATTAATCTAAGTTTATCTGCCTTACTTGATAATGGTGATGAAGTGTTAGTTCCTGCACCGGACTATCCACTATGGACTGCCTGCGTAACACTGGCTGGTGGAAAAGCAGTGCACTATATTTGTGATGAAGAAGCAGAATGGTATCCGGATATCGAGGATATCAAAAAAAAGGTAACTACCAATACAAAAGCCATTGTTGTAATCAATCCTAATAATCCTACAGGCGCTCTGTATCCAAAGGAAGTTCTTCAGGAAATTGTAAATATTGCACGAGAACATCAGTTGATTATTTTCTCAGATGAGATCTATGACCGCTTGGTAATGGACGGAGAAGAGCATATTTCCATTGCTTCCTTAGCACCGGACTTATTCTGCGTTACGTTTAGTGGTCTATCCAAGTCACATATGATAGCAGGCTTTAGAATTGGTTGGATGGTTCTTAGCGGAAATAAAAATCTAGCCAAAGACTATATGGAAGGTATCAATATGTTATCCAACATGAGATTATGTTCCAATGTGCCAGCTCAGTCAATTGTACAAACTGCACTGGGAGGTTACCAAAGTGTAACCAATTATATCATTCCGGGTGGAAGAGTATATGAACAACGGGATTACATCTATAAGGCTCTCAATGACATACCGGGAATTTCCGCTGTAAAGCCTAAAGCTGCATTTTATATTTTCCCTAAAATAGATACTAAAAAATTCAATATTCTGAATGACGAAAAATTTGCTCTTGATTTACTGAGAGATAAGAAAATACTTATTATACATGGTGGAGGGTTCAACTGGAATAAACCAGATCATTTTCGTGTTGTCTATCTGCCCCGTATAGAGGTACTTCAAGATGCAGTTGGAAAACTTGGAGATTTTTTAAGCTACTACAAACAATAATGGAATAAAGTGGGTAGTGCCATTAACTGATGAATTCTTTTTATGCTAACCTGTTCATCATAGTTTAATGGCTTTTCTACCCTGCTCTGACCAAATTATGCAGCATCCCCCTTCTATATGTCATCGCATTCACCTGCAAGAATTAATCTTTGCCATATCATAAATCAAACTGCACATCATAAAATCCCTCTTGTCATATAATCATGAAAATAGAATAAAAAGTGTTATTATTTCCATTTTATGTTATAATAAGTATGTTGTTATCAAATATAGACTTATAATTTACTTTCACATACCATGTAACAACCAACAGCCGATTATTCTTTCATTGATACCCACTCAAATAAAACATTCATAAGGAGAGAATATAATAATGAACATTGCAGTAGTAGATGATATTGAGTTCGATCGCAGACTTATTGTTGAATATATAAATAAATTCTTTGCCTGTAATCCTAAAGCAGCTACATTATCCCCCTCCATCGTTACCTATCAAAATGGGGAAGAATTTCTAGCAGATTTTTCAGAGCACCGATTTCATTTTGTCATATTGGATATATATAGGAATGGTATGAATATTGCCAGAAAAATTTGCGACATCGACAAAGATTGTAAGATAATAATTTGTACAACAAGTAAAGATAATATACTGGATGGGTATCAAATCCATGCTGTCGGTTATCTTATAAAACCCATCTCAGATAATTACATATCCTTATATAATGCGATTGAATACGTTATTTCATGTCTAAATCTGGATGAAGCAAAACTAGATGTAAAGATAAAAACCGGCAATCAAAGTGTCAGATTAAAGGAAATCTGCTATATTGATTGCCTGAAAAGAACAGCAATTATTCATTTTAAGAAATTTAATCTTCCAATTGGGAATAAATACAAAGAAATACAAACTTTACTACTTAGGGATTCTAGGTTTTTAGAATGTTACCGTAATATTATCCTTAATATGGATTATATAACTTCTTTCTTAGAAAATGACATATTACTACAGACTAATGAGACAATCCCCATTAGCAGAAGAAAGAAAAAGCAGGTGCTGGACACTTATATGAAGTATGTACTATCTAAAGATGGGTATCTCTATGACGAATGAGCTGCTTATGGCGCAAAGCAGTGTTTATTTTTTGGAGAGCAGTATTCACCTTCAAGTAATCAGTATCTAAGACAACAGGAATATTTCTTCCTAATAAACAAAGCTGGGTAAGAAAATCTAACCTTCTTCCCAGCTAATAATTATTTTACTAATACATTACTTTTTCTCGTTACAGCCTCAAATTATTCAGCTTCACTTGTAGCACCTGCATCTGCATCACCTTCAGGTGATAGTAAATTACCCATACTCTCAAGCGTATCTTTTGTGCCCTCTAAAGATGACATTGCTGTATCAAGTTCTTCCTCAAACTGATCAATTTCTTCCTCTGACATATCTTTCAGATCTATTGCAGAGGCTTCCTTAACAACATCAGCAATATCGCTAATAGCTGCACCCATTTCAGATTGTTCATCATAACCCAATTCCTTACACTTTGCAGCAAGGTCATTTTGCATTTTTTCAAGTTTTGATAATTTGTCCTTTACAGTTTTAACTTTTTCATCAGATGGGCCACTCCCACATCCAACGAGTACTAATACCATTGTTAACATACAGAAAAAAGAAATAATGCCATATTTTGTTTTTTTCATACATATTCTCCTTTGATTTGATATTATTAGTTAATATACCATTTCCACTTTTGGTAGTCAATTAACAACATCCCAGTGGTTAAAATAATAACCAAGCGGTATCTCTTACTTCAAAACTCTTTGTATGAACTTGCCGTCTAGATTCAACGCTTGTAACTTATGCGTATTTATATAAGTTCTCGTCATCCTTAAAAGCCCATGGCTCTTTTCACTAAAAACATCTTCGCCTCTCCTTCCAATAACTCAAGAAGCTTAAATGCCACATGAGGTGCAGTTTGTGGGCAATAAGATGTAATAATATTATTGTCTACCACGATTGGTTGATTTACTACCTCTACCCCATATTCCGCTAATTGTTTTTGACGATATCCATCTCTTAGATGATACGTTGTTGCCCTTCTACCGGTTAATACACCACTTTTTCCAACAGGCAAGGCACCCACGCAAATTGACGCAATGATTTTTCTCATCTGGTCAAACTCCCTAATAAGTTGTAAGAAATGGAAATCATAGGCCTCTTCATAAAACCCAAATTCTTCAAATCCTCCGGGAATTGCTAAGGCATCATATTCTTCCACATTCACCTCTGAAATCAGCTTATCTACAAGAATTGGCACACCAAAGGTACTTAGAACCTGCTTATTAAAGCCACAAGTCTCAACCTTAATATCGCATCCAAAGTCATTTCTGGCCCATCCAAAAACATCTATAAACACACTAAATTCCATAGTCTCAAAACCTTTTGCACAAAATAATAATATTTTCATTGTAATCCTCCACCATTTATTTTGTCATATACGCATCATATGTCTTTTCAATTCCTTTTCTTCGACTAATCAAGCAATGTATAGATAATACTGACATTCTTATGTATCCCTCAAAAGAAAAATGTTTTCATATCTCTTAAATTTTCAGTAACCCCATAGGCATTATGAAAAACATAGTCTATGCTAACAACCTGTCTTGCGACATTATCCATATTCCCACTATAATATATGGTAGGAATAAAAGTAAGCCATGCTCTTGATATATCAACCCCCCCTTTATTTTTTTTATATTGTAAATATTTATATGTAATATGTCAACTTATAGAAAATTTACTACTCCTAAAGGTGAGATTTATTTGAATGTATTCACTTAATTGATTATAAGATATTATTATAAAATTTGATTGTTTTGTCATTTGAAAAAGAAAGGAGATTTCATGGAGCTTGCTGATAGTGATTTGCTCATGTTAGTAAATCTAACCTATATTAACAAAGATACATTCACTCTAGTCAAAGGCTTAGGCCCAATTAGCAGCTATCCCTCAGTAAGTAATTACCTTGCTTCCTTTGATGAAAATTCTTTAATGGCACTAGAGGAAAAAGGGAATACCATAGTTGCTGGTGGAGAATGTAGCGGCTATGAACTGGCAGCTATGATACGCTACATGAAAGAAAATGAGGTCTTCCAAAAACTTATGATAACCGATGCCCCTGTCAATAAGAATAACCACACTATGGCACTATGCTTTGAAGAGCCTAATCAGCCTCGAAATGCTATCATAGCTTTTTATAGCACCTTGGATCCAGAGGAGTGGAAAGATAATGCTGAGGGATTCTACCAACCCGATACTTTCTCTCAACGTGAGGCCCTTCGTTATATTGAAAGCCTAGCCTTTTTTAGCCTTACTGTTGTAGGGCATTCCAAAGGGGGCAATAAAGCTCAGTATGTCACTATTCTTTCTGATAAGGTCACTCGAGGAATATCCTTTGATAGCCAGGGCTTCTCTCATGAGTTTGTTGATAAATACGCTTTAGCCATAGCTCAAAATGCTAAGAAAATTAAGAATTATAGCCTATCTACTGATTTTGTCCATCCTCTGCTTTGTCAAATACCAGGTGCAATGCAATTGTATGTTGATGGTGGCACTGATGTTAAAAGTATGGTGGAACATCACAGTCCCAATGCCTTCTTTGTATTCTATGTAGATTCGGATGGCCGTACACAGATTGTCTGTACCAAGGAGGGCATAGCCTATTTTCCAATAACAGCGGAGGCTGTTAACGTAAAAATTATACATAACTTCTCAGACTTTATACAGAGTTCAGCTAATAAAACAGATAAAAAACTACTAGCTGATTTTGTAGGTGATCTGTTATACATTCAGTTTAATTCGTTATTAAGCGACGACCAACGGCAAAAAGCCCTTCTCCGGAGATTGTTACATAACCCAAAAGAAGCCGCTACTTTATTTGCATATATACTGAAATACATTGAGTCTTATCACCTTAAGAACAATGAGATTCCACCTCTCCTACAGGCTTTAGGACTCAGGGATCTAAAGCAGATCTTCAAACTTAATTACTATGACGTAGATAAAATATTAAAAGCTCTTCGTTCAGAGCTTTCCACATGGGAGAAAAATCTTATTATTTATCAACTATTTTTACTTATAACAACCTCTGCTGAGTTTACCTTTAACACCTTACTCTTTTGGAAGGAATTAGAAAATAAATTTCTTAGTAAATGTGAAAAGAGATTGTGAGGCATGTATTAACAACAATTATTGATAAAAGTCTGGGAAGAAAACAGGTTTCTGAACCAATTTCTTCCCAGGCTTTTTTATTATATCAAATAAAATATACCAACACAGCAACAATTGTACTGGTGAGACCAACACATGCTTCGTAAGGGATTAATTTCATTCGTTCCTTTATGCTCATATTTACCGAACCGCCAGTTGCATGGAAAAAGGAACCATGTGGTAAGGAGTCGATAACAGTACTACCTGCATGAATCATCGCTGCAGCTGAAATGCCCGGAACGCCTGCGTTAATAAGTGTGGAGGCAAAGGTCTGAGATGCGATGGTAGTTCCTGCTGTTGTTGATGCAGTTGCTCCTGCCATAAGAATACCAGATAAAGGCGCTAGTATAAATGCAGGCATATTCAAAAACTCCAATAGATTAATCACATCGTATTGTAAAGCGGATGCCTTGATGATTCCGGCAATAGTACCAGTACCAATTAGAAGAATAGAAACCCCGATGACCTTGCTTAGGCCAAATTCGGTGTATCCAACAATCCTTCTTGCATTACCTGATATAAGAATACTCACTAATCCACCGACTGGTAGAGCAATCAGAGGATCTATACTGATATCGGCCAGTGGACGAAGTGCTAATAGAACGATAACTACAATGGGACCGCTGACGGCTTGAAGCAAAGAGGGAAGTTGTTTATTCTCGGATGCTTCCAGATCACTTTCACTGATATCTCCCGCCTTTTTCTTTGCAAGGAAGGAGGATAATAGGATCGTAACTACTAGTGCAAACAAAGCCGGAATAGTATTCCGATACATCAATGAAGTTAAATCCACCTGAAATGCTTCTGAGGCAGCAATGGTATTGGGATTTGGGGAAATAATATTACCTGCTTTTCCACCTCCTATCATTGCCAAAAGAACTCCACTCTTTGACAATCCTGCCTTTTTTCCTATGGCAAGTGCTATGGGAGCCACAGTAATTACTGAAATGTCTATGAATACTCCAACGGCACATATAATCATCGTTGCTATGGAGATAGCCGCAATTGCTTTCTTTTGTCCGAGTTTCTCAACAATTGTCTCTGCAATTTTCTCTGCAGAGCCAGTTTTAATTAATGCTCCAGCAAGGATACCTGAGGTCATAATTCTAAGTACCGATGGCATCATGCTCTGTGCTCCTGTGACCATGGTGTTTACTGTTGTGGTAAGCCCTCCTCCACCAATGATTCCTCCAATTAAGGCTCCAAGTATTAAACTATACGATGGCTGTACCTTTTTAATAATAAGAATAATAGCTATTGCTAAACCAATCAAAGCTCCAATTGTACTAAATTCATAGGTCATAGTATCTTCTCTCCATTATTTGCGATATTGAATCAGGCGAAATACCTGCTCTACGGTATCAATGATATTCTTTTTCGTATTTTCCGGATCCATAGCCTCCTGATAAGTTACCACTCTACGGAGGATAGGGAAAAATGCATCAATTCCATGCTCGTTGCACACTACTGCATCTTCTGTTACACATCCAGAAAAGGCAATCACAAACTTGTTATATTGTTTTGCAATAGATGCCACTCCAATTGGGGCTTTGCCCATGACTGTCTGTCCATCCAAACGGCCTTCTCCTGTTACAACAATATCTGCATCCTTGATATAGTCTTCTAGCTTGGTCTCATCTAATACAATCTTAATTCCCGATTCTAGGATTGCATTGGTAAAGGTCAGAAATGCAAATCCAAGTCCACCTGCTGCGCCTGTTCCTTCCTTATTTGGATTAGCTCTTGGATATTTTTCTTTTGAGATAGCTGCATAATAAGCAAGCCATTTATCCATCTGAATAATCATCGATGGTGTAGCACCCTTTTGTGGTCCATATATTGCACTACATCCTTGTTCTCCACATAATTTATTAGTCACATCACAAGCAATTCGAAAGTCACACTCTTTTAATTCCGGAATGACTTTTTCATCACTGATGTACTCGATTTCTTTTAATCCATTTGCACCAAAAGAAACTTGTTTTCCTTCTTTGTTCAGTATTCCATATCCCAATGCCTGAAGCATTCCTATTCCACCATCATTAGTTGCACTACCACCAATTCCAACAATAAAATGTCGGCAGCCTTTTCGGATTGCGTCCACAATAACCTCGCCAACCCCATAGGTTGTCGTTATTAAAGGATTACGCTCTGTCTCATCAATTAATGTAATTCCTGCTGCACCGGACATCTCAACAATTGCAGTCACTTGATCCCCAAGAATTCCATACTTACAAGTTACTTTCCTTCCAAGAGGCCCGGTCACCTCCACTTGTTCAAAGCGGCCATTCATACCAAGTGTCAATGCTTCCACCGTTCCTTCTCCTCCATCTGCAAGAGGCCTTACAATTACCTCTGCTTCTTTGGTGACTTTAAGTATCCCCTGTTTAATTGTATTTCCCGCTTCCAATGAGCTTAAACTCCCTTTAAAAGAATCAATCGCTATTACAATCTTCATCCTGTTGTTTCCTCCTTACTGCTTATATCTATGCATTCTCCATTCTAGTATAATTATAACAAAAAATAGTTCTATTGATTATTTTTTATCTATCTGTAGGAAAGTATTTATCATATAGAAATTAGTATTGGAAGATTTCATCAAATTTATCTATGTTTAAGAAAAAAGGTGTTCGAAAAAGTTTTTATGCTTAAAAATTTATTTACAAATAATATAAAAACAAAAAAAATAATTGACAAATAATAATAGTTCGATTATCATAGAACTATGAAAGAGATTAATATGGCAAAAATATTTAAAGCATTATCTTGTGAACAGAGGTTATATTTATTTAAAGCGTTATATGATTGGTGTGAAATGGAAGAATGTAAGGATGGTGATTATTCGTGTTCAGAAGGAATGGACAAATGCTTTACAAAGGCATGTTGCTGTATGGATTTGTCCAAATCAACAATTTCTCACCACTTCAAGGAATTACAGAATGCTGGTCTAATCTCTTATACAAGAAAAGGGCAATCCTTCCTATGTAAAATTAATAAGGATGCGATTGAGGCAATTCAGAACTTCATGAAATAGTATGTTCCGCATTCCAATATGGATGCAGAACATATTATTTCTCTGATTGTTCGATAGTTATAAGATTATAGATATTAGAAGAATTCGGAATGGAGAGATGGAAAATGAAATGGAATTTTGAGCAAATGTATTCTGTATTTTCAGCAAATAGTAAATATGTTCTTCTTGATGGTATGTGGGGAATAGAACGAGAGGCACAGAGAGTCATCAAAACGGGGGAATTGGCATTATCTCCTCACCCAAAGAGTTTGGGCGATAAGCTGACCAATCCCGAAATCACAACAGATTTTTCAGAAAGCCAAATAGAACTTATCACACCTGCCTTTTCAAAGATTGAAGAAGTACATAACTATATGGAAGCACTCTATGAGAAAGTAGTAAATCATATTGGAGAGGAGTATCTTTGGCCGATAAGTATGCCACCTTGTCTTCCTCAGGAAGACAAAATACCAATTGCAGAGTTTGGCGATAATGAAGAGGGAAAACTTCTTAATCAGTATCGTCAGGGCCTGGCTAGTCGATATGGTAAAAAGATGCAAATGATATCAGGGATACATTATAACTTTTCCTTTGGAGAGCAGCTTTTAGGATTGCTTCATAATAGCTGGGGGAAAGGTATTGCATTTGATGAATTTCGAGATTACATCTACTTTGCCGTTGCCCGAAATTTTCTGCGATATCGATGGTTATTAATCTATCTCTTGGGAGCTTCTCCAGTCTATGATGAAACCTATACTTCAGTCATACAATGCGAACTAGAGAAGGTGAAACAATGTTGTCCTAGTTGTTGTCATGTAGAGGAAGAGAACTATGCAACCTCCTATCGAGTAAGCCGATATGGATATTTCAATACTGGGATAGGGCAAATGTCAATTCGTTACAACTCGAAAAAAGAATATGTTAGGGGAATTAAAAGACTTCTGAAGAAAAAAAGTAATAAGTTTGCAAAACTGGAGCACCAATTAAGTGATAGAGTATTACAAAAAGATAGTGAATTCTATTCTGCTATCCGACTAAAACAAGTTACAAAACAGGGAGAATCCCAAACAGATGCCATTAATCAAAGGGGTGTCAAATATGCAGAAGTTCGAATTCTAGATATAGATCCTTATGAAAAAGCTGGTATTGGTCTGTCACAGCTGAGATTTCTACAAGTGTTTACGCTATTCTGTTTGATGGAACAAAATACATCTATTGGAAGACTAGAGATGAAACATATTACAAATAATCATCACTTAGTAGCATTAAGAGGAAGAGACGTGTCGTTGCAGCTACATCATCCTCAATATGGAAAAGTAAATTTGAAACAATGGAGTAGTGAAATCTTTGTAAAGCTAAAGAAAATTGCAATATTGTTGGATCAAGAACATGGTACATCCGATTACTCAGATTGTATTCATACTGAGCTACTAAAACTCATGGAGCCTTCCAGACTCCCATCGGCAAGAATTATTAATGACATGGCTACTAATCACGAGAGTTTTCTGGAATTTGGTATGCGTAAAGCAGAGAATTATAAATCCATGAATCGGGAGGAGCGTAAGGTATGTTAGAAGGATATGAACCGCTTGAATTATCCACACAGCTTGTAATCCAAGAAGCATTGACTAGGAAAATTCAGGTTGAAGTACTTGACTGGGAAGATAATTTTATTCGTCTAACCAGAGGAAGCAAGGTAGAGTATATCAAGCAGGCCACAAAAACATCATTGGATAATTATATAGCACCCTTAATTATGGAAAATAAGATAGTGACTAAACTTGTTTTGAAGGAACGGGGGATTCGTGTTCCGGAAGGTACTGTGGTTCATTCCGTAGAAGAGGGAATACAACTAAGTGCTCGTTACCTCAATCAAGCATTGGTAATTAAGCCAAAGTCCACAAATTTTGGTCTAGGTGTTAGCATATTACAGAATAGTTATACTGAGAAAGAAGTTAAAAAGGCATTGGAGCTTGCTTTTCAATTTGAAAATAGTGTATTGCTCGAGGAATATATTGCTGGTAAGGAATATCGCATATTAGTAATTGGAGACGAGGTAGTTGCTGTCTTACACCGAGTCCCTGCAAATGTACAGGGAGATGATATACACACTATTCTAGAACTTGTAGAGGAAAAGAATAAGGATCCTCTTAGGGGTAAGGGGTATGTAACCCCTCTTGAAAAACTATCTCTTGGGGAAACAGAGAAAGAATATTTGAAAATGCAGGGCTTAGATATCTATAATATTCCAGCTCTTAATAAGATAGTCTACCTTCGTGAAAATTCCAATATTAGTACTGGCGGAGATAGTATTGATTTTACCGATGAATTGCATGAGGGATATAAAGAACTGGCAGTACGTGCTGCAAAGGCAGCAGGAGCCAGAATCTGTGGGGTGGATATGATGATCCAGGATATTCATAAGTTCCCAAATAATGATTCCTATGGGATTATAGAAATTAATTTTAATCCTGCTCTTCATATTCACAATTTCCCATATAGAGGTAAGAACCGACATGCGGAGAAAAAGGTACTTGACTTACTTGGTTTTCAATAACTGAATAAAAAGGAAAAGACACAGTTTTAAAAAACCGCGTCTTTTCCTTTTATTCTCTATTCTATAATAAACATTTTGATTTCATCTTGAAGCTTCTTTGATAATGTGGCTACTTCAGTGCTATTGCTATTGATTTTCTGAATGGACAATTCCTGAGTGGCCACAGAGGCTGCTGCCTCTTCCATACAAGCTGCATTTTCCTCAGACAGAGAAGACAGTTCCTGAATCACATCACTGATAACCCGCTCGTTATTCTCCATCTCACTGGTGGAGTCATTAAGCTTATCACATTTTTCTTTCACAATCTGTATATTATACATAATATCTTCAAATTTCTGCTTGGTATCCTCTACACTGATTTTCTGTTTCTTGCTAGCTACGTCCATATGCTGAATTGTTAATACTGCCTCATCTACCTTCATAATCAGATCATAAACAATTGTCTCTATCTGCTTGGTTAGTTCATTTGTCTGCTCTGATAGATTACTAATCTCTGAAGCTACAACGGCAAAGCCTCGTCCTGCTTCTCCAGCTCTAGCTGCCTCAATAGATGCATTCAATGCCAATAGACTGGTCTGACTGGCTATATTTTGAATTCCTACACTAGCTTCTTTAATCTTTTCTGCTTCTTGCGAAGTTTCTGCCATTACTCTAGACACTTGAATAGAACTTGCATTATTCTGTTCTGTCTTTTTCACTAGCTCATCTAAAGTGTCGATACCTTGTTGCTTAATATTCTCTACTACTTTAGTTGTTTCTATTAGGCTATCCATATTTCTCGCCACATTCTCTACCAACTGACTTAACTCAATCATCTTGGCATGACCTTCTGCGGTCTGCTGTGCCTGAGACATTGCTCCATTCGCCACCTCATCCACATTTTGTGCTAATTGAATACTATTCTCAGTTACCTGCTTACTAGTATCTGCCAGATTAATGGAATTGTCCGCTAATTGTCTGGATATACCTTCTATATTACGAATCATGGTGTCTAGTTTTTCCCGCATTTCACAGAAACTTCGACTGATATGTCCAATCTCATCTTTCTTCTTTAGATATTTCATAATCCTTCCTGTTTTCGAAGAAGTCAGATCAAAATGAGCCATCTTTTCGATTTCTTGACCTAAGTATTTTAGAGGATTGATAGTCATAGTGTTCACCATAAGAATCTGTAAAACTATTATGACTATGGCTGCAATAACAGATAACATCGTCTGCTTTAAAACAGAATTTGCAATAATGCTTTGAAGAGATAAATCATCTATAGGAACACCAATATTAAAAGCACCTCTAAGTTTCCCTTCCTTATCAAAGATAGGACTTAAGATATCTAGTGTCTTCTTACCACTTACTTCATCTGTAAAATGACCTACATACTCTTTACCATACTTAAAAGCTGCCGTGCTTCCATCATCGTCCAAAGTGATACCAATTCTATCATGATTACTATGGGCAATAGCCGTTATCTTACCATTCACTTCTTCCATATACAATACGTAATTATATTTATTATCATGATTGATAGTATCCATCAGTTCTTGGATTTCATTAACATCTGCATTATCTGATAATTTCTCTGTCAACCATTCCGAATAGGCATGTACCAAGTCTTTATCCTTAATCTCCCACTGATTTACTACCTCATTTTTTAAAATCTTAGTTGAAACCAGATTCAAAATAGTAAATACTACTGCTAATGCTACCACAACAATAAGGCAAATCTTAACCTTCATGCTACCACGCTTCGTGTTTTCTTGCTTCATGCAATTTCCTCCATAGACAAATATTTATGTCTTAGTAACTCCGTATCTCTACTTTGAACCAGTAATGGTAACTACGAATACATTTTTCTTTTCACATCAACATAGTTTAGAGGAGATTTTTATGTAAATAAGTGTGTATTATGCTATGATCAATACTAAGACATATTATTATATGTTTTGTAAGTAATTGTATCACATTTGCGCTATAATACAAGTTAAATCGACATATTAATGTATGTTTTACCATAATAGACCATGAATTAATCTATTTTGACTTCCTTACAAATACAATTCCTTAGCTGATTCCATGATTATCTCTGTTAATTGATCTAGACGTTTACCTTCTGCCATTGTATTAATGTCTTTCATCTCTTCAAAGCATTTTTTCAAAACCTCTTTCATCACATTCCAATCTTTAAGTTCTTGCTCTGATAATTCTTTCAATATGCCTTCTATTTTTAATGAAACATCTGCAAGTTTACTACATATTCTATAGGTATTTCCATTCTCTGTTGCCAGTGACCCCTTTACTTTTTCATATGGATGGAATGAATCAATTGTCATCGTAGCTATAGGACAGATTGTATCGTAAATAATCTTGGCACCAAGTTCTCTTGTTATCTGAGATGGATAAATTACTTTTCCTTTGTTTTCTTCCATTTCAAGTCTATCCTCTGCTACACTGCTTACTATCTTCATACGTTTTAAATAAGTAAGCATTTTAGATGTGAAATTCTCACTTAAAGCTCTTTTATATCCTATCTGGGGAATATAGTTTGATATTTCCTTCGCATCAATTCTATTATTATCTAGATATCTAAGAAACATCTCTTGTGCACATAGTTTTACAATTGCTATCTTTTCCAGATTTACATTGCTTATATTATTAAACATCTTCATCTCTACATAACCGTAATGAGGCTCAGCCTCCTCTTGTGGACAAAAGAACATATTCTGAATATATTTATACCCTTGCTTTACAATAAAGTCATTATATGCCAACTGGTATAAATACTGTTTTGTAACATCACTAACTCCTGGTTGCCCTATCACCTTCCATTTTTTTGCACCTGTTTGATAAATAAAATCTATCCTATAATATTTTGCATCGTAGATTCCAAAGCAATAGTCTTTGTTATTGTTACAAGGGTATATACATATCATGTCTGGCCGTAATACATCAACATTTCCATCGCTAGCCACAGGATGATATCTATGCCATATAGGTTTATCAATAATACTCCTTAAGGTTTTATCACGTTCTTCTTCATACTCCGGAGATACTCCCAAGGGCAATTTTGAAATAGGATAATCTAACATACTTCCAAAATTCTCTGAACATACCTTTTCCCAAACCAGATTAAAACTATTCGTTCCATATAAGCTAAAGCTAACATCATCGGTATGCATTTTACTATTTACTAAATAAGTATAAATTGTTTTTAGTAAGCGTTGCTTCCTGGAAACATATTGTATTTGTATTTCTTTTTGTAATCGATATAATATATAATCTAAGTCCCCAAACTCTTCCATGGATGTATTACATAAATCAACTTCAGTAATGTCAAACAGCTCCAAAATGCCTGCTTCCCTTAATTCTTTCGAACATGTAGATAGAATGCACTCATGTAGTTTTCTAAAATAGTCCATTTCATTGTCCACAACAGTCTTAGTCTGTAATTCTATATAATACGGCCGATTATTTTGAATCAAGGTAAAAGTCTCATCTATTGTCTTATCCCAGAGTATTTCTCCTTCTCCGTTTGTTTCAATGAATTCATGCTGATTTGTATATACTCCATATTTAAAATACTCATCTAAAAGATATAAAGATACCGCCAACCGATTAAAGATTTTATCCTCATCTTCTCCATTATACAAAAAGAACAATTGTTGTTTAGAATTATATTTTTTTATAACTTGAAGGATTTGCTTTAACTGGGTTAGCGGTTCTGAGGTAGATACAATATATTTAGGGTAACACTTAAAAACATGTTTATCTAACATGACCACACCAACAAAATCAAATACAAATTCTACTTCGCTTGATTTTTCTGTTACATCTGTTAGGACAATGTCTTGGTTTGATAAATCTTCATATTCTGGTTTTGATCCCTTAATTGCCTTAATAATACCATACCTTTTAAGGATACCAATTAGACGTTTTGCCTCTTCCATTTCCACATTTAAATTCTTGGAAATATCATATATAGAATAGTGCTTTAATTCGCGAAAGAACCCTTTCGCCATATAGTTTCACCTCTTTACTCTCCATATGTCTTATTTTGTAGGCTAATCCCAAAAATATTTTCACCCTTTTCTTCGAATTCTGCACATATGTTTGAAAAAATCATACTTCCATGATTTTTATTATAACCAATAAAAATATTATTAGGACGCATTTTCATAACATCCTCAAACAAATACATAAGTACTTTACTTTCGAAAGCTCTAATAAATGATTTTTCCTTCTGTTCCACCTCATTTATATCACTTTCTGTATCAACTCCATTAAGGATGTTATCTCTTGTATGCTTTGTATCTAGTATTTCATCAAGTATGTTTTTGGATATAAAGAATGGGCCCAGTAGCTTATCTTCGTTCACGTTACATTTATCACTTGATAAGATCATATTTATATGATTCCTCAACTCTTGCCACTTTACATAATAAGTATTATTGATACACATAGGAATATAATAGTCTTCGATGGCTTCCATTTGTTTTTCATCGTCAACACCAATATACTCAAACTCCCACCTACGCTTAAATGCTGTGTCCATTGGATAGACGCCTTGATCTGCACTATTCATGGTTGCCCAAATATACATATTGTTTGGCAACTTCATAAACATACACTTTTCTCGTTCATGTTCCTCACATTCATCCAATAACTTACTGCCACATAAAGTTTTTAGAAGATATTTTCTAACATCTTCACTTGTCGCTATTTTGTACATGCTGATTCCATTTTTACGATCTAACAGCTGAAATATATCACCAAAAACAGCCGCAACGTTTGCTCTATTAATTTCTTCGATAAGAAGTAGATAATTATTCTCGGGGTGATTTACAGCTTCTGAATACATTCGCATGAATGGTCCAGGAACATATTCATACGTTATGTCGGTACCCTTCTCACCCTGAATAGGTTTATAGGTACCAACAAATTGTGCATACGAATAATTAGGATGAAAGGTAACTCTTTCCATTCTAGCCCCAAACACTTTACTCTCTTCTTCTAATCGAAAGCTTTTCCCCGTTCCTGGTGCGCCAAAAACAATTCGATTATATGCATAATTTATTCTTTCTCGTTGTTTGGCATGATTCTCCTCACCAATACTTTGCATATATGGTCTATTATCGAAATAAGTAATATAATTTTTCAAAATATCAGGTATATCAATCCCATTCTTTTTAATCCTAATGAATGATGCTTGATATATACCTGAGTGATGTTGACCTTGCGTACATCTTAAATAATCAACATCACCGTGTTCCTTAATATACTCATCTAAATAATCATAGAGGCTTCTTAAGTCTCGTCTCGAACTTTCATAATCCACATTGGTCTCAATCGCAACAATAAAATCACGAGGGTCAAAATAATTTATATTTCTTGCCATTGCAATATCCTTGGAAAATATGGTGAGCAGAAAATATCTCATTTTTCTCTTTCTTGCTTTTTGATATACATATTTTTGTTTATCCATAAAAATACGAATCTGAGGTTTCGCTCTATCTGTTCCCGTTATACTTATATCCGTATAGGAGATTATAATATCTTCTCCTGTTTCCATTCTTACAACATCAACACTATTGTTATCAAAATCATTCTTATAAATTTCTTCCTTGGAAAGAATTTCTCTGTCCAACTCCTTAATATTTTTATTGATATAAGCTCTGATTATCTCGGTAGATGTATGCATATTTTCCCTCCCTTGTTACACTCTATAATTTGTGACTACGATATGTGAAGCATTCGCGTTGAATCTATTTCTAATATTGACAGCGTAATTTTTCGTGTATTCATGAATAATTCTGGCTCTATATAATTCCTCTGTCAGCTCCGTTCTTCCAATTACCATCATAGCTTTACAATTTAAATTTCCAAAATCTGCGGCAAGTCGCCTATGATGTTCTTCGTCAAAACCATTTTGCATATTTAGATTTCCATAATCATTAAAGGTACAATCATATGGTGGATCTAAAAACATAAAGTCATTTACATTTGCTCGTTCAAAGATATCCGAGTAATCTGTATTATAAAGCTCTGCTCTATTTAATAGGTTACAATGATTGAGTGTTATCATTCTAGTATTAAGATGAGCATATCTACCAAATGGGACATTAAATTCACCTTGTTGATTAAACCTTATCATTCCAGAGTACGATGTTTTATTTATAAAATAGTAAAGTGTCCCTTGCATATACTCTGATTCGATTATCCCATTATACATATCCCTTAGTTTATAATATAATGTCTCATTTCGATTTTCTATCCGAATGTTTGAATCCCCAATTGCGGCTTTATTTTTAGTATAGTCAAGTTGATTTCTTTCATAGATTTGTTCTAATTCAAATAATTCACGGCTTAGTTCTTGATAATTGTTTCTAACTTGTCCATAAAAAGTCATCAACCGATCATTGACATCATTTAATATCGCATTTTCAGGTTCAAGAAAGAAAAATACTGCTCCCCCACCCAAAAAAGGCTCTATATAGTTCTCAAACGTAGCTGGAATAAACCTTTGAAATTCTTGGATTTCTCGACTTTTTCCACCTCTATATTTTATAATTGGTTTCATTTTTTTCCTCTATTCACATAGTATTATAATGCACTTTTACCACTCTTAACCCACTCATCAATTTCAGAAAATTTAAACTTCCACAATCTCCCTACTTTATGAGCTGGTATCGTTGATTTTTTTATTCAACTTCTTATGGTGTCCTTTGTTACACCAAGATACTCTGCTGTTTCTTCCAAGCTAGACCACTTTTCATTTCGTTCATACATTTTCGTTCCTCCATATCATGGATTTCTGCATTATCCCACAACAACAATTATATCTCAAACTATCATTAATAACAACTTATCCATTATTTAAATATGGTTTAATATGATTTAGTGGTTATTACCAAATAAGAAAGAACTTTTGGTTATACAGAATATCATGTTTCTCTTAGTAAATAGTATAGCACAAATAGGGATATTAAAGAAAAGGAATGCGCTAAGTGTTAGGTTAACTCTTATCACCAAAAAGTATATAATATACTATAAGATAATTCATAATTCGGAGGATATCATTGAGTATTCAATACTATATAAATAAGGATATTGAAACAGATACCAGTGTCATAGTAACACCTGATATAGAAATCGGAAATGTTGAAACTCGTTGTGTTGGGAAAGGTAAGATAACAAAATGTTGTAATTCCTGTAATCAACCTACTTATATGATAGATCAACTACTTCGTGTTCGTTTTCCAATATCATTTTCGGTCACTGCATCAGCAAATATTCAACATGTTTCCTACTGCAATCCAGAAAATGATTGTACACAGGAATCTCCATCACATCCACCTAAAACTTGTAGGAAATGCAATCGAAATAATAGAGTTAGGCGCGCCTTTTGTTGCATCATCTTTCTATGCCTTAGGCTGCCTTTTAAGTGCTAAATCAATAGACCAGAAACATTACTCATGAAATGATTTGTCTCTGGTCTATGCTTATATCACTTAAGTTAAACCTCCATGTCCATAACTATTTTTTTTAGATTATTTAATGTGATTACTGCTAATAGAATCCCAATCACCAGAAAAATAATTACACCTACATTATTCATTGTTATAGCCATCATTTGGCACATAACAGTGGCAATAATTACAGCCGCAACAATTGTTACTGAAACAGATTGTTTTCTAAACCCAAAATATAAGGCGACAATCCCCCAAACCCCAGACAATAGAGAATAAGCTACTAAAGAAAGGACGCCACTGAGAACAGTCTTTCTGCTCAATTGATCTACGCAAATTGGGAATAGGCTTTCTGTCATAAGGAAAATGCCCAATACAATTCCTCCGCTTAAAAACATGGCAAACACCGTATAGAAAAACACCATAACGATCTTTGCACCCAAGATTTTTTTTCGAGCAATCGGATAGGAAAACAATAATATTGCTCTTTTGCCTGCATAATCTTCTACAACAATCTTCGAGAACATAACAGAGGAAAGTATAGTGAAAATAACCATGTAGAGGATGTTGATTAAGATAATTAAATTGTCATATGTCAAGAACATACTCAAATTTGTCTCTGTAGGGTCAAGTTTTGGTAAGACAGCTAATAGGTATATAAAACTAAGCATAACTACTGTAATAATTGCCACTGCAATATGATAGGATCTCAAGCTATTTCGTTTCAATTCCAGTGCTATTAGTCTATTCATTCTCATCTCCTCCTTTTGTAATTGTCATAAAATACTCTTCTAATCCGCCTGAGTATCTTTTACGTATTTCTTGTGGATTGACTTCCTGAACGATTGTACCATTCACAATTACGCCAATTCGATTTGCAATCTGGTCTATCTCCGAGAGGATATGGCTTGATAATAGAATCGTAATTCTCTGTTCTGTCACAAGATTAGAGAACAATTCTCTTATCTCCTTAATTCCAACAGGATCAAGCCCATTAACAGGCTCATCTAAAATCAAAAGCTCTGGTTTATGTACGAGAGCTCGAGCAATGGCTAAGCGTTGACGCATGCCTTGAGAAAAAGTTGAAACTGGTTGTGTTCCAACCTTCCGTAATCCCACCATCTCCAGTGTTCCAATGATATCGGAATTGACAATGCCCATATAGGCAAGATAGATTTGCAAATTATCAGTTGCAGATAAATGTTCATAAAAAATGGGGGGTTCGATTAGGCTACCTGTCCGCTTTAGAATTTCAAGGTTTTGCCTTATACTATCCATACCCAAAACAGTTGCTTCACCCACTGTAGGCTGAAGCAGCCCCAAAAGAATTTTAAACACCGTCGTTTTTCCAGCTCCATTCTTTCCTAAGAAACCATAAATAGTGCCCTTTTCAACAGTCATAGAACAGTTGTGGATGACCTCACGTCCTTGAAAAGCTTTGGTCAATCCTCTAATTGTTACTGCAGATTCATTCATTATAATACCTCCATTATCATACATATATATGTATGTATGATACTAATAATAAACTGCCTAAATTGGCAGTCTATTATAATTAGTCGTTTTGTACTACATAGTCATAATATTTTTCAAATAATATGATAAGCTCATCGTTGATAACTGGTAAGCCAATGCCATCGAACATTGATTTCAAGTGGTGAATCTTACTATGATATTCTTCTTTTGTCACAGTGAAGGTACGGGGATTCATCCAAAGGTTAATAAGTATCATAAACGTTTCAGAGGCCTGTTTAGGATTAACGACGTTCACCGAACCATCCTGATTACCTTCCTCAATGCACTGGCAGATATAAGGAGCTACCACTTTTACACAATCTTTTAACTGTTTCCCAATGAAGATAGGACTTTGGAAAACAGAGGGAGCTACTTTTGCAAATTGCAGTTGTCCTTCATTGGCAAGAGAAACTGAGATAAGATTACGAAGTTTGTTAAGCCCATTTAGGTTACTGTTTTTAATTTTATCAATCATCGAAGTAAAATCACCACTAAACATCTTTGTTGTCACTGCATCAATGATGTCATCTTTTGATTGAAAATGATGATAAAACGCCCCTCTTGTTACATCAGACAATTCATCGACAATATCTTGTACGGTTGTTTCTTCCCATCCCTTTTCCGTAAACAACTTTTGGGCTGCCTCTAAAATCCTTGCCCGTGTTATTTCTGGATATTTGTTTCGCGCCAACTTATTACCCCCCATTACATACATTTGTATGTATGTATAATACTATGGTATATATTTCTTGTCAATGATTAAGTTTAGTGATGAGGGTTATATTCTATCAAGAATTTCAACGGTCTTATCACTTACAACATTT